>JAKDNL010000027.1 GCA_030451825.1 Pseudonocardia sp.
GATTGTTGGCCGTAGCCTGGTGTCATGACCGTCGCGGTGGGGACCTCGTTCGCGTTCGACAACACCTACGCGCGCGAGCTGGAGGGCCTCTACGAGCCGTGGACGGCCGCCCCCGCTCCGGCGCCGCGCCTGATGGCGCTCAACGACGAGCTGGCCGAGGAGCTGGGGCTCGACGCCGGGGCGCTGCGGTCGCCGGAAGGCGTCGACGTCCTGGTCGGCAACACCGTGCCCGACGGCGCGCGACCGGTCGCCCAGGCGTACTCCGGGCACCAGTTCGGCAACTACTCGCCGCGCCTGGGCGACGGCCGCGCGCTGCTGCTCGGCGAGGTACACGACCGCGCGGGACACCGCCGGGACCTGCACCTGAAGGGCTCGGGCCGCACCCCGTTCGCCCGCGGCGGGGACGGCAAGGCGCCGCTGGGGCCGATGCTGCGCGAGTACCTGATCGGTGAGGCGATGCACGCGCTCGGCATCCCGTCGACCCGGGCACTGGCCGTCGTCGCGACCGGGGAGGACGTCGCGCGGGAGGCGATGCTGCCCGGCGCGGTGCTGACCCGGGTGGCGTCGAGCCACCTGCGGGTCGGCACGTTCCAGTACACAGCGGCGCTGGGTGATGTCCCCATGCTGCGGCGCCTGGCCGACCACGCGATCGCGCGGCACCACCCCGGCGCGGCGGCGGCCGAGAACCCCTACCTGGCGTTGCTCGAGCGGGTCCTCGACGCCCAGGCGTCGCTGATCGCGCGCTGGATGATGGTCGGGTTCGTGCACGGCGTCATGAACACCGACAACATGACGATCTCCGGCGAGACGATCGACTACGGCCCCTGCGCGTTCCTGGACGCCTACGACCCGGCCACCGTGTTCAGCTCGATCGACCACGGTGGCCGCTACGCCTTCGGCAACCAGCCGCGCGTCGCGCAGTGGAACCTGGCCCGGCTGGCCGAGGCGCTGCTCCCGCTGATCGACGCCGACCAGGAGGCCGCCGTCGCGGCCGCCACCGAGGTCCTGACGACGTTCCCGGAGCGCTACGACCACTACCGGCGCGACGGGATGCGCGCCAAGCTCGGCGTGAGCGCCGCCGGGGAGCGGGACGACGCGCTGATCGACGACCTGCTGGAGGTTCTGGCCGCCCAGCGCGTCGACCACACGGCGTTGTTCCGGGCACTGTCCGCAGCCGTGCGCGGCAACGACGCACCGGTACGGTCGCTGCTCACCGACCCGTCCGCCCTCGATGCGTGGATGGCCCGCTGGAAGGCGGTGCTGGCGACCGCGGGGGAGCCCGGTGCGGTCGCCGACGCGATGGATCGCGTCAACCCGGCCTACATCCCTCGCAACCAGCACGTGGAGGAGGCGCTGACCGCGGCGACCGGGGGTGACATGGAGCCGTTCCGCCGGCTCGTCGACGTGCTCGCCCGCCCGTTCGACGAGCGCGCGGGCCTCGAGGCGTACGCGGCGCCCGCCCCGCCGGACTCCGGGCCCTACACGACGTTCTGCGGGACGTGAATCCGAACCGATGAGCACTCCAGACACGGACACCCGGCCGTCCCATCGGACCGACCCCGGCGGAACGGCGCGCCCGGCCGCCCACGTCGACGCCCCGCGGGGCGCGGCGCGCGGTCACGCCCTGTTCGCGCACTGCTTGACCCGGGACCCGGACGACAGGAGCACGGACGACGGAAGAACCAGCGGGGCCGCGGGCGAGATCGCGCGCACGCTGACCGGGCGAGGGATCGGGGTCCTGCGGGTGGACCTCACCGGGTCCGGCGGGTCCGTGGGCCCAGGGTTCTGCCCGACAGGCCCGGCGTCCTGGCCGCTTGGCCCAGCACCCTTGTCGACAAGCGACGCCGCGGACACCCCGTTCTCCGGAGCCGTGGAGGCCCTCGTGCGCGCGGCCGACCGGATGCGGGACGACGGCCGGGCGCCAGAGCTCCTGATCGGGCACGGCCTCGGCGGCGCGGCGGTGCTGGCCGCCGCGGCGCGGATCCCCGAGGTCGCGGCCGTCGCCACGATCGGCGCGGCGCCGGTACCGGGCGTACGGCTCGCCGCATCGACCGTCCCGCTGATGGTCCTGCACGCCCCGGACGACGAGATCGTCGGTTTCGACCAGGCCGGGCGGGTCGCCACCGCGGCCGGTCCGAGGGCGTCGGTCGTCGCGCTGGACGGGGCCGATCACCTGCTCGGCCGTGCGGCGGACGCGTGCTGGGCGGCCGCACTGATCGAGAGCTGGGCATCGCGATTCCTGCCGGCGGCACTCGACGGGCCGGCTGCCGGGGACCGCCCCGAGCCCGGCACGGTCGTCGTGTCCGCCGGCGGCGTGCGGCCCTACGGCCAGGACGTCGACACCGATCTCCTGCACTGGAGCGCCGACGAGCCGGTGTCCGCCGGCGGTGCGGGCTCCGGGCCGGACCCCTACCAGCTGCTGCTCTCCTCCCTCGGCGCGTGCACGGCGATCACCCTGCGGATGTACGCCGACCGGGCCGGCCTGCCGCTCGACGACGCGACGGTCACCCTGACCCACGACCGTCTGCACGCCACGGACTGCGCCGAGTGCGAGACGTCGAAGGGGCACGTGGACCGGATCGTGCGCGAGATCCATCTGGAGGGCGACCTCGATGCCACGCAACGGGCGAAGCTGCTCGCGATCGCCGACCGTTGCCCGGTCCACCGCACCCTGACCTCGGAGATCGTGATCGAGACCGACGAGGTCTGACGAGGTCTGCCTAGGCCCGACCGGCCTGCTCGGCGATCAGGCGTGCGGCCTCACGCACCTCGTCCTCGGTCGTCCACCGGCCCAGCGACAGGCGCAGCGCGGCGTTCGCGCGCTCCGGGGACAGGCCCATCGCGAGCAGGACCTCCGACGGCGCGTCGACGCCCTCGTGGCAGGCCGAACCGGTCGCGGCCGCGACCCCGGGTACGGCGGCGAGCAGCGACCGGCTGCGGACACCGTCGATGCTGACGTTGAGCGTGCCGGGCAGGCGGTGCTCCGGGTGACCGTTGAGCCGCACGCGGCCGGGCAGGAGCCGCTCCAGCTCCCGGTGCAGTAGGTCGCGCAGGCCGGTCAGGCGCCCCAGCCGCGCGTCCCCGGAGAGCTCGGCCCCGGCCAGCACGGCGGCCTGACCGAGGGCGGCGACGAAGGCGACGTTCTCGGTTCCGGCGCGCAGGCCGTTCTCCTGCCCTCCGCCGTGCACGGTCGGCGCCACCGCGACCCCGTCGCGGACGTAGAGTGCGCCGACGCCCTTCGGCGCGTACATCTTGTGGCCCACCACGGTCAGCAGATCGACACCGAGCTCCTCGACGTCGATCGCGACCTTGCCGACGGCCTGCGCCCCGTCGGTGTGGAACAGCGCGCCGTGCGCACGGGCGATCGCGGCCAGCTCGCGGATCGGCTGCAGGGTGCCGGTCTCGCTGTTGCCAAAGGCGATCGACACCAGGGCGGTCCCGGCACTGATCGACGCCTCCAAGCAGGCCGGGTCCACCCGGCCGTGCCCGTCGACCGGCAGGTGGGTGACGGTGACGCCGCCGGCCTGAAGGCTGCGGCCCGCGTTGAGCACGGCCGGGTGCTCGGTGGGCAGGGTGATCACCTCGCGCCGCCCGGCGGGCGCCGCCAGTACGGCCCCCCGGACGGCGAGGGTGTCCGACTCGGACCCGGCGCCGGTGAACACGATCTCCCCGGCCCGGGCGCCGAGTAGCGCCGCCACCTGGTCGCGGGAGCGGGCCACCGCCTCGCGCGGGACGGCGCCGAAGTGGTGGCTCGACGAGGGGTTGCCGAAGTGGGTCGTCAGGTAGGGCAGGGCCGCCTCGAGCACGGCCGGGTCGACCGGCGTCGTCGCGTTGTAGTCGAGGTAGATCGGTCCGCCGGTCAGGCCGGGGTGTGGCATCGGACCTCCGTGTGTCGGAGCGCCCTTCCTACCAGCCGGAGAGCAGCTCGTAGGAACACCGCCGGTCGTCGTGGTCGTGGATCGGTGAGGTCACCATCAGCTCGTCGGCGCCGGTGTCGGCGACCACCTCCCGGAGGAGGTCCGCGACCGTTTCCGGGGAGCCGCTCAGGACGCCCTTCGACGTCTCGGCGATCAGCGCCCGATCGTCGTCGGTGTAGGGATGGCGGGCCGCGTCCTCGGGGTGGGGGAGCAGGATCCGGTGCCCGCGACGGCGGCTGAGCACCTTGAGCCGGGTCGAGCCGGCGAGCCACTCCGCGCGCTCGTCGGTCTCCGCGACGATCACCGACACGCTGAGGAGCACGGTCGGTCCGGCCGTCGACTCCGACGGGACGAAGCCCTCGCGGTAGGCGCGCAACGCATCCGTGGCGTGACCGGGCCGCAGGTGGTGCGCGAACGCGTAGGGCAACCCGGCCGCGGCGGCCAGCCGAGCGCTCGACTCGCCCGAGCCGAGGATCCAGACCGGTGGCACGTTGCCGGCTGCGGGTATCGCCCGGACGGGCTGGTCGTCGGCCGGCCGGAAGTATCCGAGCAGCTCCCCGAGCTGGGCGGCGAAGCCGGTCGACGTGCGGTCGCGTTCCGGGCGGACCCGCTCGATGACGCGCGGGTTGCCTCCGAGGGCCCGGCCGAGTCCGAGGTCGATCCGTCCGGGGTGGAACGCCTCCAGCGTGCCGAACTGCTCGGCCACGACGAGCGGGCTGTGGTTGGGCAGGAGCACCCCGCCCGACCCGACCCGGATCCGCTCCGTCGCGCCCGCGACCCGGTCCACCACGACGGCGGTCGCCGAACTGGCCACGCCGCGCATGCCGTGGTGCTCCGGAACCCAGTAACGGTGGTAGCCGAGACGATCGGTCAGCCGGGCCAGGTCGATGGTGTTGCGCAACGCTGTGCGGGCGTCGGATCCGGCGACGATCGGGGAGGTGTCGAGCACCGACAGGCGCAGGTCACCGGTGGGGTGCAGCGTCACGCGTCCCTCCTCGTCGCAGACCGGGCGGATCCGACCCTACGAGATCGATCACCGTCGACGTAGGGTCGGATCGACCGGCCGGGGAATGCTCCGGCATCCACGGTGACGAGGTACGGATGCTTCCCGAGTTCGAGGACTGGTTCGCGCGCCGGACCTGGCAGTCCCCCCGGTGGGACGCGGGCTCCCTGATCTCCGCGAAAGGCGGGCGACGGGTGTCGGTCGTGCTGCCGGCACTCGACGAGCAGGACACGGTCGGCGCCGTCGTCGGCGCGGTCCTCCCGTTCACTCGTGGACCGTCACCGCTGGTCGACGAGCTGGTCGTGCTCGACTCCGGGTCCACCGACGCCACCCGGCGGGTGGCCGCCGAGGCCGGTGCGCGCGTGGTCACCCGGGAGCAGTCCCTGCCCGGCATCGAGCCCCGCCCGGGCAAGGGGGAGGTGTTGTGGCGGTCACTGGCCGCCACGACCGGCGACGTGCTCGTTTTCCTGGACTCCGACCTGGTCGACGTCGACGGCGGGTTCGTCACCTCCCTGCTCGGCCCGCTGCTCACCGCGCCCGGGGTCGAGCTGGTCAAGGGGTTCTACCGGCGGCCGCTGCGGCTGGAGTCCGCCGAGCTCGACACCGGCGGCGGGCGGGTGACCGAGCTGCTGGCCCGGCCGGTGATCACCGCGCTGTGCCCGCGCCTGGCCGGCATCGTCCAGCCGCTCGGCGGGGAGTACGCGGCGACCCGCGACCTGCTGGAGTCGGTGCCCTTCGCCGCCGGATACGGGGTCGAGCTCGGCCTGCTGATCGACGCCGAGCGGACCCGGGGCCTGGACGCGCTGGCCCAGGTGAACCTGGGGGTCCGCAAGCACCGGCACCGGTCGTTGCTGGCGCTCGGGGTGATGTCCCGGCAGATCCTGGCTGCCGTGCTGAACCGGCTGTCGGTGCCGGACTCGGGCGAGGCGATCGTGCAGTTCACCCAGCTCGGCGGGGAGTGGCTCCCCGCGGACCACCCGGTGGAGACCCGTGACCGGGCACCCATGCGCGAGGTGCTCAGCCGTTCTGGGTGGCCGGATCGGTAGTGACGCTGCTGGAAATGACGCTGCCGGAAATGACGCTGCCGAGCGTGATCGGGCTTCCGTGCGGCGTCGCGCGGGCGGCCCGGTGCCAGGCGTCCTCGCGCTCGACGAGGTCCTCGGCGGTCATCAGGCCGTGGGCGACGACGACGCGTTCCAGCGCGGTCAGCCAGCTCCGGTAGTACTCGCCGTCCGGGTCGGCGCGCACGGTCGCGGCTAGCTCGTCGGAGAACTCGGGCCAGGCGAAACGACCCTGCTCGTGCAGGGTGACGGCCAGCGCGAACGCCTGGGCGTGCCACGGTTGAGCGAACACCGGCTCGTCACCGGGTCCCGGGGCCGGTGCACCGGGGGCAGGATCAGGCCGGCTCAAGGTAGCTCTCCCACGCGTCCACCGAGATCTGCACCGATGCGTCCGCGGCCTCGCCCCACAGCTCGGTCCCGGCGAAGCGCACCGTGTAGAGCCACTGCGGGTTCTCGCCGCGGCCGTGCGCGTTGGTGTCGGGCAGGACGTGCGCGCCGTGCACCAACTCGACCGTGCCGCGGTGTCCGCGCACGTAGCGGGGCAGCCGGGTGTGTCCGTCGGGGTGGATGTTGCGGGCCCGCACGGTCTGCCCGACGGCGTAGACGGGCGTCGCGTCGGTGGGCCGTTCGGTCGGCGCGCCGCGGCGCAGCACCCGGGCGACGGTGTCCGGGGAGACGGCCGTGACCTCCGGTGCGCCGGGCCGGCGGGCGCGTCCGTCGGCGAGTTCCTCGGCGTCGACGAGACCGTGCGCGACGAGCAGCGACTCCAGCGCGTCCAGCCAGATCCGGTAGTAGGCCGAGGTCAGATAGACCGCGGGCGGCCGGTTCTCCCGGACGTGTCGCGACTCGTCGAGCGTCCAGCGCCCGAGCATCGAGGCGGCCAGCGTGACCGCCATCGCGCGGCGCTCCCAGTCGCTGTGGAACACGACGCCCTCGGCCTCGGGGACGACCTCGCCGAACCCCATTGTCCCGCCGAGGTCGTGCGCGCCGTTCACGAGCGGTTCCCGACGGCGGCGGGCTCGTCGGCCGGGCGGACGCCGATCATCGAGTCCCGGTTGACCAGGTCGGCGAGCTGGTCCTCGCTCCAGCCCTCGGTGCCGGCCGGGCGCCGCGGGACGACCAGGTAGCGGATCTCGGCGGTGGAGTCCCAGACCCGGATCCGGGTGTCGCCGGGCAGCGCGGTGCCGAACTCGGCGAGCACCGCGCGGGGTTCGAGGACGGCGCGGGCGCGGTAGGCCGAGGACTTGTACCAGGACGGCGGGATGCCCAGCACCGCCCACGGGTAGCAGGAGCACAGCGTGCAGACGACGAGGTGGTGTGTCCCCGCGTCGTTGAACACCGCGACCATGTGCTCGCCCTGCCGCCCGCCGAGGTCGAGCTCGGCGATCGCCGACGTGGCGTCGGCGGCCAGGTGTGCGGCGTAGGCCGGGTCGGTCCAGGCACGGGCCACCACCCGCGCGCCACCCCGGGGCCCGATCCGGGTCTGGTAGGCCTCGACGATCTCGTCCAGGGCGGCCGGCTGCACGTACCCCTTGTCGACCAGGATCGACTCCAGCGCCCGGACCCGGGCATCCATCGGGCCCAGCTCACTGTGATCCGGGTGCTCGTCCGGCACACCGGCCGACGATTCGTGATCCGCGTCGCGCACCTACCGGAGGCTACCGGCCGCGACCGGGATCGCACCCGGGCCGAGCGGGGTCCGCGCCGGGTGTGTCTGATGGGGACACGACGCACGGGGTGGCAGCGGTCGGGGTGGTTCGTGCCGGAGCAGCACCGCTCCGCGCCCGGGAAGGATGGACGAGAGCTCCGTTCGTGCAGCTGGGGTGGACGAACGCTCCGTTCGTGCAGCGAGGTGGGGTGCGCTCCGGCGGTGAGCACGGTGGCCGCCGGGTGAGCGCATTCACCGCCTCCCGACCGGGGGTTCGCGGCGTCTGGCTGGCACGCTCGGACCGGTGACCACGCCGGAGGAGTTCCCCCCGCCCGCCGACCTCGCCGCGACCGCGAACGTCGGCGCGCAGGCCTATGCGCGGGCGGCTGCCGACCCGGGGGAGGACCTGAACGCGGAGCTGCGCGCGCACGTCGCCCGCGAGCTGGGGCCGGTCGCGCGCCCGCGGGAGGTCGTCGTGGACGAGCTGCACAAGACCCGCTCAGGGAAGATCATGCGCCGGTTGCTGCTGGACGTGAGCGCCGGACGCGAGCCGGGGGACACGACGTCGCTGGTCGACCCGGACGCCTTCACCCGGCTCGCGACCGGGTTCGGGGACCGCTAGACGGTAGGTTCGGCCCCATGACCGCGACTCCGGTGGGTGCCGGGACGGGCGAGATCGCTGCGGGGATGGCCGAGGCCGCGCGGGCATGGCTGGACGACCTCGGACCGGACCAGCGGCGCGTCGCCACCGGCAGCGCCCCGGCCGCCGACGACTCCGACGGCGAGCGGCGGCGCTGGTTCTACACTCCCACCGACCACGGCGGGCTGACGTTCCACGAGCAGCGTCCCGCCCAGCAGCGCGGGGCGATGGCGCTGGTCGCCTCCGGTCTGTCCCGCGCCGCCTACGTCACGGTCGCCACGGTGATGGGGCTGGAGAACGTCCTCGACCACACCGAGGGCTTCGTGACGGTGTTCGACCGCGACCGCGGACGCGACCCGTCGATGTACTACCTGCGCGTCTTCGGTGAGCCCGGGTCCACCGGAGCGTGGGGCTGGCGCTTCGGCGGACACCACGTGTCGCTGAACTTCCTGGTCGTCGACGGCGAGGTCGTCGCCTGCACGCCGTGCTTCCTGGGTGCGGACCCGGCCACCTCGGAGCTGCTCGGCGGAGCATCGCTGCGCCCGCTCGGGCAGGTCGAGGACCTCGCCCGCGACATCGTCCGGTCGCTGCCCGCCGACCTCGCGGCGCAGGCGATGCTGCTGGACAGGGCGCCGTCGGACATCGTGAGCGCGAACCGGACCGTGCCCCGCGAGGGTGACGAGGTGATCCCGCTGGCCGGGATCTGGCGGCAGGCCTTCGCCGACCCGGGCGCGCAGGCCACGTTGCAGACGATGAGCGACGGCATCGAGGAGCGCGGCGGCCTGAGCGCGGCCGACCACCGCGCCGTCGCCCTGACCGACGCGCCGAAGGGCGTGCCCGCCTCCGCGCTCGACGCCGGACAGCGCGAGCAGCTGCGCGCGCTGCTGGGCACCTATCTGCGGCGCGTGCCCACGGCGGTCTCCCCGCGCGAACGTTACGACGCCGCCGCCGCGCTGGACGCCGTGCACCTGGCCTGGGCCGGGCCGACCGAACCCGGTGCGCCGCACTACTACCGGGTGCAGGGCCCGCGGCTGCTGATCGAATGGGACAACACACAGCGCGAGGCGAACCACGCGCACTCGGTGTGGCGCGACCCCACGGCGGACTTCGGGCTGGACGCACTGGCGCAGCACCGGGCCGCGCACCACCGCTGAATACCGGCCGGGAGCGTCAGCTCGTTCCGTCGTCCGGCGTGTTCTGCTGTCCGGCTTCGGGCCTGGCCCCCGCCGACGGAGCCGGAGCCGAGCGGAGCTGGTTCTCGCCGCTGGAGGGGGACCGCTGCCCCGCTCCGGAACCGGTGTCGGGGTCCGCGGGGTCCGGCTCGGCGGCACCGGAGCCGCCGGTGTCCTGCTGGCCGGGGCCCGGCTGCGCGCTGCCGGTGCTGCTCGCGCCGGTCGGTGTGGGTGTGGCCGAGGCGCTGCCGCGCGGCGCGTCCCGGTCCGGCGCCGGGGTGTCCTGCGTGCGGGTCGCCGTGCGGCGGGGAGCGGTCGTGCGCGGCGACGTGGTGGGTGCGGTCTCCCTGGTCGTGGTCGGTGTCGTCGTGGGTGTCGAGGTCGGCGCCGGGCGGGCGGACGTCGTCGGTACGGGCGGCGGCTGCGCCGCGGGAGTGTCTCGGGAGCTCTGCCACAGCGCGGCCGCCGCACCGCCCCCGGCCACGACGAGCACCCCGGCCAGGACACCCACCAGCAGGCCCCGCCGGCGTCGTCGCGGGCGGGGACAGGCGGCCGTCGCGGGCGTGCGCTGCGGACCGTCCTGCAGGCGGGTCCGCTCGGTGGGGGCTGCGATGTGGGCGGTCTGCGCGACCGCGCCGCCGGGGTCGTTCCACCCCGCGGTCGACGCCCCGGGAATCCGCAACGCCTGCGTGGCGTCGTCGTCCACCAGGGGCCCGAGCGCGTCCACGACCTCGTCCGTGCCGGGGCGCCGCGCCGGGTCCTTGGACAGCATCGCCAGGATCAGGCCGGTGAGCCGCGGCGGCCCCGCCGGCTCGGGCACCGGCTCGGTGCGGATGCGGTCCACGTGCTCCGGATCGTCCTCGCCGGGCTCGCGCGGGAACGGTGCCTGGCCGGTCAGCGCCGCGTAGAGGGTGGAGCCGAGGCCGTAGACGTCGCTGCGCTCGTCGATCGCGCGGGTGTCGCCGAGGGTCTCCGGGGCCGCGTGCGCCTGGGTGAACCCGGCCGCGGTCACGGTGCGGTTCTCGCGCAGCACGGCCAGGCCGAAGTCGGCCAGCACCGGTGCCCCGCTCGAACGCAGCAGCACGTTCTGCGGGGTGACGTCGCCGTGCAGCACCCCGGCCGAGTGGGCGTAGCGCAGCGCCCGGGCGACGGTCAGTCCCAGCTCCGCGACCCGGTCGGCGAGCAGCGGTCCGCGCACCGAGACCAGGTCGGCCAGCGACCCGTCGCAGCGTTCCGAGATCAGGTACGGCCGGCCGTCGGGCAGCACCCCGGCGTCGTAGACCGTGATGATGTACGGGTACTGGTCGAGCCGCCCCAGCGCTCGGCACTCCGCGCGGAACCGGTCGGCGGCCTGCTCGTCGTCGAGGGTGACCCGGAAGACCTTCGCCGCGACCCAACGCTCGAGGTGGATCTGGCGGGCCAGGTAGACGTCGGCCAGCCCTCCCCGCCCGAGTGGCGACAGATCCGCCAGCCCGGGGAGCGTGGGGATCTCGGAGGTCACCCGGAAAGCCTAACGGCCCCATCGGGCATTGCCCGGCAGGTGGATCAACCGTGTGTCGAGGGGGCCGGCACGGCCGGACGCCGGGCGAACGCGGGTGCGCGTTCGGGCCGGAACCCCACGCCGATCAGGTAGGCCGGGATGACCCGGGCCGCGGGGACCCGGCGCATCAGCGCGATGATCGGTGCGGGCGGGCCGTCGAGCTGGCCCTCGAGCGCGGGCCCCGCGATCGCGCGGTGCATCAGCCGCTGCAGGCCCTGGACCAGGATCGTCGGCAGCAGCCGCCGGTTGCGCACCTGGGCGACGTCGCGCGCGGCCAGGGTCCCCGCACGCAGCGGTCCGGCCAGCTGCGTCGCCGCGGCCACGGCGTCCTGCACCGCGAGGTTGATCCCGACCCCGCCGATCGGCGACATCGCGTGCGCGGCGTCGCCGATGCACAACAGCCCGTCGGTGTGCCAGCGGTGCAGCCGGTTGAGCCGGACGTCGAGGTGCTTGACGTCATCCATCGAGGTGATCGCATCCATCCGGTCGGTGAGCTCCGGGATCAGCTCGGCCACGTCGGCCCGGAACGCCTCGACCCCGCGGGCGCGCAGCTGCGCGTCGGTGCCCTTGCGGCCCATGTAGGCGATCTGGAAGTAGCCCTCCCGCGGGATGATCACGGCGAACCGGCCGTCACCGATCCGTGGGGTCAGCGCGGCCGAGGTCTCCTCGGGGTGTCGCGGCAGCCGGAACCACCAGGTGTCGAACGGGACCGGGTACTCGGTCACCGGCAGCCCCGACTCGGCGCGGGCGATCGATCCCCGGCCGTCGCAGGCGACGGTGAGGTCCGCGCGCAGCTCGCCGGTGCCGCCCTCGGTGGTGCCGCCCTCGGTGGTGTTGCCCTCGGTGGTGTTGCCATCGGTGGTGCGGTAGCGCACGCCGGTGACCCGGCCGTGCTCGCGCACCAGCCCGGTCACCTCGGTGTCCATCCGCAGCGTGAACGTCGGTTCGGCCCGTCCGGCGTCGGCCAGCAGGTCGAGCAGGTCCCACTGCGGGACCATCGCGATGTAGGGGTGCCGGACCCGCAGCCGGCTCAGCTTCGTCAGGTCGCCGATGACCTGCATGGTCTGACTGCCGTCGACCGGGAACGCGACCTGGGTCAGCCGGCTCTGCGGGAGCGCGGCGAACCGCTCACCCAGGCCGAGGTCATCGAGCAGGTCCAGGGTGGACGGGTGCACGGTGTCGCCGCGGAAGTCCCGCAGGAAGTCGCCGTGCTTCTCCAGCACGGTGACCTCGACACCGGCGCGGGCCAGCAGGAGTCCGAGCATCATCCCGGCCGGGCCTCCGCCGATCACGCAGCACGTCGTGCGTTCCATCGTCACCATCTCCCCGATATTCATCGCGTGATGAATTAAGCGCTGAGTGTGCTCCTCGCCGAATGACGGCGTCAAGCGGAGAGGATGGCGGGATCGGGGTGCGGAGTCTAGGCATGCGCCGCAGCGCGGAACTCGTGCTGCATCCGCGGGCCGGCCGGGCTCGCCCACAGCACCTGGGTGAGTAGCACGGAGGTGACGTCGCGCTCCGGGTCCGAGCGCCAGCCGGTACCGAGCCCGCCGTCCCACCCGTAGCGGCCGTCCGCCTCGACGGCCATGCCCAGGCCCCACCCCGCACCGTCGAGGAAGATCCCGGCGTCGTCGCGCTGCGCGGCGCTGAGCCGGTCGGTGGTCATCTCGGCGACCGAGCGGGCCGAGAGCACCGGTCCACCGCCGTCGCGCAGCATCCGGGCGAAGGTCAGCAGGTCGTCCACGGTGGACACCAGTCCGCCGCCACCGGAGGGGAAGTCCGGGGGAGCCGACCAGGCGCCGTCGACCGGGTCGAACACGTCGAACCCGCCGTCCCCGGACGCCACGAGCTCCGGGCAGAAGCGGTCGCGCTTGCCCGGCGGCACCCGGAACGCGGTGTCGGTCATTCCGAGCGGGCGCAGGACGCGTTCGTCGAGTACCTCGTCCAGCGCGGTACCGGTGGCCCGGGCGATCAGGACGCCCAGCACGTCGGCGCCGGTGTGGTAGTGCCAGGAACTGCCGGGCTGGGTGATCAGGGGCAGCTCGCCGAGGCGTCGCATCCACTCGTCGGGACCGGGTACGGCGTGCGATCCGGGCGGCCCGTCGCCACCGAGCCGCGCCGCCGCGTAGGCGTGCTGGATCGGGTGCTGGGCGGGGAACACCGGCAGCACGCCGATGCCGAGCCGGAAGCTCAGCAGGTCCTCGACCGTGATCGCCCGGTGCGCCGCGACGGTGTCGTCGAGGTCGGCGCCGGGGTGACGCAGCACCCGGCGGTCGGCCAGCTCGGGCAGCAGGCGCTGCACCGGCTCGTCGAGGTCGAGGATCCGGCCCTCGACCAGCGCCATCGCCGCGGCGGCGACGATCGGCTTGGTCATCGACGAGATCCGCACGATGGTGTCGCGGCGCATCGGGACGCCGTCCGGGCCGGTCGTGCCGAGGACCCAGGCGGTGACGTCGTCGCCGTGGGCGACGGCGGCCACCAGGCCGGGCACGGTGCCCTCGTCGAGATGGCGTGCCAGGACCGATTCGACGTCGGCACGTGCGGTGGTGGGCATGGCGGCCTCCGGGTCGGCGGGTCTTCGCAAGGGAGACCGTCCCGGAGGCCGCATGTCATCTCCCCGGCGCGAGCCGGAGCTAGGGCTTACGCCCGACCCCGCCGACGATGCAGCGCTGCGCGGGCGCGAGCGGCTTGAGCAGCGGGCCGTCCGGCCACCACCGGGCACACAGCTCGATGCCGGGCGCGACCATCTCCAGGCCTGGGAACATGCCCTTGATCTCGGCGCGGGTGCGGAACCGGCCGCTGCCCATCGGGCTGTGCACGAACACGTCCTCGAGACGGCGGGCGAGCTCGCTGTCCGCGTCACCGTCCTCGGAGTCGAAGAAGTGGGCGATCACCACGTAGGAGCCGGACGGCAGGGCGTCGACGTAGGACTCCATGATGCTCTGCGGCGAGCGTGCCGGGTCGTCGTAGTGGTGCAGCGTGCCGTTCTGGATCAGCACGACGGGCTGGGAGAAGTCCAGGAACCGGCGCACGGCAGGGTCACCGAGCACCTTCTCCGGGGCGAAGATGTCGGTCGGGCTGAACATCGTCTGCTCGTCGTCCTCGAGCAGGGCGCGCCCGTGGGCCACGACCGTGGGGTCGCTGTCCACGTAGACGACGCGGGCGTCGGGCTGCAGCCGCTGCACGACCTGATGGGTGTTCTCCGCGGTGGGCAGGCCGGATCCGCAGTCGAGGAACTGGGTGACGTCGGTCTGGGTCGCCAGGAAGCGCAGGGCCCGGATCAGGAATCCGCGGTTGTCCACCGCGAGCAGCTTCGCCTCCGGGGCCACCACCTCCATCCGGGCGATGGTCTCGCGGTCGATCTCGTAGTTGTCCTTGCCGCCCAGCGCGAAGTCGTAGACCCGGGCGATGCTCGCCTTGCTGGGGTCGATGTAGGTGGGGGTACGACCGTCGTCCGGGGTCGCTGCCATGGTCGTCCTCACGTCGTACCGGCGGTGACGGGCATCACCGCGATGTGATCACCTTAACGCCCGGCGTTCTCAGGGCTTGCGGCCGATCCCGCCGACGATGCAGCGCTGCGCGGGCGCCGGCGACGGGGGCGGAGGACCGTCCGGCCACCACCGCACGCACAGCTCGATGCCCGGTTCGACCATCTCCAGGCCGGGGAACATGCCCTCGATCTCGGCGCGGGTGCGGAACCGGCCGCTGCCCATCGGGCTGTGCACGAACACGTCCTCGAGACGGCGGGCGAGCTCGCTGTCCGCGTCACCGTCCTCGGAGTCGAAGAAGTGGGCGATCACCACGTAGGAGCCGGACGGCAGGGCGTCGACGTAGGACTCCATGATGCTCTGCGGCGAGCGTGCCGGGTCGTCGTAGTGGTGCAGCGTGCCGAGCTGGAACAGCGCGATCGGCTGGGAGAAGTCCAGGAGCCTGCGGATCGCGGGGTCCTCGAGCACGGCCGCCGGGGTGAAGATGTCCGCCGGGCTGAACAGCGTCGACTCGTTGTCCTCGAGCAGCGCCCGGCCGTGCGCGATGACGGTCGGGTCGTTGTCGACGTAGACGACGCGCGCGTCCGGTTGCAGGCGCTGCGCGGCCTGGTGGGTGTTCTCCGCGGTCGGCAGGCCGGAGCCGCAGTCGAGGAACTGGGTGATGCCCGCGGTGCCGGCCAGGAAGCGGGTGGCCCGGATCAGGAACGCCCGGTGGTCGACCGTGAACTGCTCGATCTCCGGTGCCACGGTCCTGAGCTTCGCGACGGTCGCCCGGTCGATCTCGTAGTTGTCCTTGCCGCCCAGGGCCGCGTCGTAGACCCGGGCGATGCTCGCCTTCGTCGGGTCGACGTAGCTGGGGGCCGGGCCGCCGGTCGAACTCTGGGTCATCCCGCTCCTCGTATCGCCGTCACCTGTGGCAGGGGGTCACCGACCCGTATCATCCTATCGGCACGGCGGCAGCGCGATCCCGGCCTCCCGGTCCTGGCGAAGATCAGCACGCAGACACACCCGGTGACCCCGGTGTACGGTCTTATGGCCCGGTCACCGGCCGTACGTGGTGGTCGGGCGCGATCATGCCGCGACCGACACCGGAGGAGCCCGCGTGGCCTCGAACCCGTCGCAGGAGACCCCGCCCGACGACCAGCTGGACGATACCGGCCCCACGGCGCGCCGGATCCTGCTCGGGGTGCACCTCAAGCGGCTGCGCGAGCGGGCCGGCGTGTCCCGAGCTGACGCGGCATACCACATCCGCGGGTCCGACTCGAAGATGAGCCGGCTGGAGGCCGGCAAGGTCGGGTTCAAGGAGCGCGACGTCGCCGACCTGCTGACGTTCTACGGCCTCCCGGACGGGCCGGAGCGCGACCAGGTGATGAAGATGGCCACGCGGAGCAACCGCAACGGTTGGTGGCAGCGCTACAACGACGTCATCCCGAGCTGGTTCGAGGACTTCGTCGGCCTGGAGAGCGCCGCCGCCCGGGTCCAGACCTACGAGCTGCTGTTCGTTCCCGGGCTGCTGCAGACCCCCGAGTACGGGCGCGCCGCGGTCAGCGGCGGTCATCCCGAGACGACCGACCCCGACGTCGAGCACCGGCTCTCGCTGCGCATGGACCGGCAGCGGATGCTGCAGCGTCGCGACGGGCCGATGTTCTGGGCCGTCCTGGACGAGTCGGTGCTGCACCGGCCGGTCGGCGGGCCGCAGGTGCTCAACGCCCAGATCGACCACCTGCTCGAGCTGGCCGCCACACCGTCGGTCGTGCTGCAGATCCTGCCGTGGGGCCTGAGCGGGTACGCGGCCGAGCACACGTTCACGATGCTGCGATTCGCCGAGGCGGAGCTGCCCGACCTCGTCTATCTCGAGGAGCACACGGGTGCGACCTACCTCGACCGGCGGGCCGATGTGGAGTCCTACGCCCGGGTCATGGACCGGCTCACGATCGACGCCCTGACACCGGACCAGACGAAGCAACATCTGGCCAAGGTGCGCGCCGAGCGCTGAGAACCGCCCGCTCGTCGCCGACGAACGGTCTCGGGCGGTCCCGCACGATCCCCCCTGTTAGCTTGTGCACGACCGAAGCTGATGCATATGCAGATGGGATGGGCGTTCGCATGAGTCAGATGCACGGAGCAAATGCCGGTCGCGACCAGCTCGCGTGGCGGAAGAGTCGCCGTAGCGGATACCAGGGCAACTGCGTGGAACTGGCGACGGCCGCGGGCTCCGCCGCTCCGGGCGCGAACCTGGTGGCGATGCGCAACTCGCGCGAGCCGCAGGGCGCGATCCTGGCCTTCCCGGCGGCCGAGATGGCCGCCTTCCTCGGCGCGATCAAGAACGGCGAGCTCGACGACCTCGCCTGACCACGACGGCCCCGGCGCGCATGGGTAGTCCCCGTGCGCGCCGGGTGCTGTATCTCAGGCCGGTGCTGTATCTCAGGCCGGTGCTGTACCTCGGCCCAGTGCGTGCTCGAGCAGCACCGCGGCGGCGGATCGGGCCGCGGACACGGCGTCCGGCTCCGCTGCCACCGAGAACGCCACCATCGCGCCCTCGTGCAGCACGAGCAGCTGCCGCGCGAGCGTGCCCGGGTCCGGCGCGCCTGCCTTACCCGAGCTCGCCCGGAACAGCTCCCGCAGCCACCGCTTCTCGTCGGCGATCAGCGTGCGGCCGGGATGCTGCGGGTCGGGGAGCTCGGCGTAGGCGTTGACGAAGCTGCAGCCGCGGCTGCTCGTGCCCAGCCACCCGTCGAGCACGTCGAACGGCACCAGGATCCGCCGGCCGGGATCGGTCTCGGCGTCCATCGTCGCGAGGACCAGGTCCCGCCACCGCCGGTCGCGAGCGTGGAGGTAGGCCGCGACCAGCTCGTCCTTGGAGCCGAAGCGGTCGTACAGCGTCCGTTTCGTGACGCCGGACTCGGCCGCGATCGTGTCCACCCCGACGGCGTGGATGCCGCGCCGGTAGAACAGCTCGGAGGCCACGTCGAGGATCCGCCGGGCGCCCGGGGTGAGCCGCGGGGCGTCGTCGTGCCCTGTCGGGTTCGAGGTCATATCGCCGATCCCCTTGCCTTCACTGATCTGTGAACTTACGGTCGGAGTTTCACAGATCAGTGTAGTAGGTAGGGAGAGGCGACATGGAGCAGCCGACGCAGGACCCGACCGTCGAGGGCCGGGTGCCGGCCGTGATGCGGGCCGCGGTGCTCACCGGGTTCGGTGGGCCGGAGGTGCTGCAGATCCGGGACGTGCCCGTCCCGGTTCCGGGATCGGGCGAGCTGCTGGTCCGGGTCACCGCGGCCGCGGTCAACAACACCGACCTCTGGACCCGCCGGGGCGCCTATGGGCTGCCCGGGCAGCCGGACGCGCTCGCCGGCTGGCGCGGCCCGGTCGCGTTCCCGCGGATCCAGGGCGGCGACATCGCCGGCGTCGTGGTGGCGGCCGGGGACGGTGACGGGGACGGCCGGTCCGCGGTCGGGCGCCGGGTGCTCGTCGACCCGGCGATCTACGACGGGCCGGGCCCGGACGCGAACCCGGTCGGGCTGCTGGGCAGCGAGGCCGACGGCGGGTTCGCGCAGTACGTCGTCGTCCCGGCCGATCGGGCGCACGACATGACCGGCTCGCCGCTGACCGACGAGCAGCTGTCCTGCCTCCCGGTCGCCTACGGCACGGCGACCGGGATGCTCGAGCGCGCGGGGATCGGCGCGGGGGAGACGGTGCTGGTCACCGGTGCCTCCGGCGGGGTCGGGCTGGCGCTGGTGCAGCTCGCGGCCGCCCGCGGCGCCCGGGTCGTCGCGCTCACCGCCCCCGGCAAGGGCGATCTGCTGCGCGAGGCCGGGGCCGCGGCGATCGTGCACCGGGACGCGGCACCGGAGGCGACCGCCGACGCCGTCGCCGAGCTGGTGCCGGACGGGCTGGACGCGGTCGCCGACGTCGTCGGCGGTGCACTGCTGCCCGCGCTGCTGCCGACGGTGCGCGACGGCGGTCGCTGGGTGATCGCCGGTGCGGTCGCCGGGCCGGAGGTTGCGGTCGACCTGAGGAGGCTCTACCTGCACAACGTCGCGCTCATCGGGTCGTCGATGCACACTCCGGCGCACTTCTCCCGACTGGCCGCCGACGCCGTCGCCGGCCGGGTCGTCCCGTGGGTCGCCGAGCGCCACGATCTGGCCGAGATCCACACCGCGCAGGCCCGCTTCGCGCGGTCCGCGCACGTCGGGAAGATCGTTCTGCTGCCCGCCGGGGACCGTCGTCCCTGAGGTAGGAAAGGGCGGTGAGCCCCAGCGAACGCGATCTCGACGAGTCCCCGGCCCGTGCCGTCGCCTCCTACGAGGGGGCCGCGCAGCACTACCTCTCACCGCAGCGGCGGGACCCGGTGAAGGTGTTGTCCGAGGAGCCGATCTCGCGCCGGATCATCGCCGGCGCGCTGTCCTGGCTCGACATCCCGGACGACGCGCCGGTGCGGGTGCTCGACGTCGGCAGCGGCACCGCCGACGGGTTCTCGCTGCTCACCGCGCCCGGCGAGGACGGGGTGGCGGTGCTGCCGGAGTCCCGCTGCCGTTACGTCGGCCTGGACGTCGACCCCGAGATGGTCGCAACCGCGGCCGCGCACATCACCTCGCCGCGGGCGGAGTTCGTGCTCGGCGACGTCCGTGACGACCTCCCGGACGGAGAGTTCGACCTCTACCTGTCCTGCGGCGTCCCGTACTCGCACCTGAGGTCCGACGAGCTCGGCGAGGCGCTGGCGTCGGTTCTGGGTTCGATCACGGCCGGTCGGCGGCGGGCGGCCGTCGTGGTGGACGTCCTGGGCCGCTACTCGGTGGAGTGGCAGCCGCGGTGGCACCTCGACCGGTGGGACTACGCGATGAGCTTCTTCGCCGGCGGCGGCGAGCACATCGAGGAGCCGATGACGTTCTACGACCGCACGTCCCTGGACCGCGTCGTCGCCGGAGCCGCGGCCACGACCGGCGCGCGGATCACCCGCCGGGCCCACACCGACCGGTCGGTGCTCCTCGGGCGGCACACCGCGACCGGCACGTTCCACCCCGGGGTTCCGCGCTTCCGCAGCCTGGTCAACGCACTGGTCCGGGACCCGGAGGGCGTCCGTGCCGAACAGCTGCACTTCACCCCGGCCGTCGACGGCGCCCCGGACGCCGTGCTCGCCCACCTCGCCGCATTCGCCCGGCGGTGGAACGCGACGCTCGAGCCGTTCGTCGGCCGGGCGCTGTCCGACAGCGACGCGGCTCGTCTCGCGGACGGTCTGCTGACCTGCGAACGCGACGCCGCCGGCGCCGGCCTCGGGGTCGGGCACTCGCTCACCGCGACCCTGCTGGTGGAGCCATAGCTACGTGCGAGGGTGGAGGTCGCAGCGGTACCTACTCATCGAGCAGTCAGATCGCTGCGTTGAGCGAGAGCTGCTCTCGTCCACCTGGGGCGTACGAGAGCTGCTCTCGTGCATCGGGGCGTGAAGGGGCTGGGCTGCATGGTGTGCGAGCGGAGCGTTCGTGCACCAGGAGCGCGCGAGAGCTGCTCTCGTCCAACAGGGGCGTAGCGGGCTGGGGCTGCGGCCGGGGTGTACGAACGGAGCGCTGGTCCACCTTGGGCGCGCGAGACCTTGGCCTCTGCGCGAGGCACGTCGCGGCTACAGCTGAACTCCCTTGGTGAGCGCCCCGTCGACGACCAGGTTCGTCCCACTGATCCGGCTCGCCCGCGGGCTGACGAGGCCGACCACCGCGTAGGCGGTCTCCTCGGGGGTGCCCATCCGCCCGGTCGGGTTGAGGGCGAGGATCTCGGCGAAGAAGTCCGGGGTGTTCTGCTCGGTCTGCTGCCACACCCCGCCGTGGAAGTAGACGTTGCCGGGGGAGACGGCGTTGGCCCGGATCCCCTTGGGCGCCAGGTCGTAGGCCAGCCCGGACGTGTAGTGCACCAGCGCGGCCTTCATCACCCCGTAGGAGCCGTCCGCGAAGTCGATCTCGCGGCCGGACACGCTGGACACGGCCGTGATCGACGCGGCGTCGCTGCGTTCGAGGTGCGGCAGCGCGGCCTCGACCAGGGACACGGTGTGCATCAGGTCGACCTGGAAGCTGTCGCGCCAGTTCTGCTCGCCCGGCCCGATCGCGAGCGCACTGACGTTGGCGACGACGGCGTCGATCGCCCCGAAGTGCTGCGCCGAGGCTTCCACCCAGGACGCGACGGCGGCCCCGTCGGCGACGTCCACCGCGGTCCCGACGACGTCCGCCCCGCCCGCGCGCAGCTCCGTCTCGGCAGCGCGCACGCCCTCCTCGCCGCGGGCGCAGAACGCGACCCGCGCGCCCTCGGCGACCAGACCGTCGGCGACGGCGCGGCCGATCCCGCGCGATCCGCCGGTGACCAGCACGACGCGTCCGGTGAGCTGCATGTCCATGGGTTCTCCGTGCTGAGTGTGGGGAACGGGGGAGTCAGAGCGAGCGGGATTGCTCGCGCAGGTGGCGGTGCACCCCGCCGTACGCGGCGGCCGCGGGCAGTAGCCCCTTCGCGACCTTGGTGACCGCGCTGTAGTTGGTGTCCACGACGTTGGCCAGCGGGGACTCCGAGATCTGGGTGAGCAGCTGGTAGGCGTCGAGCCGGTCCAGGCCGTAGAGCTCGCCGAGCCAGGTGATCATGCCGATCTGGCTGGCCCGCCAGGCGTCCTCCAGCGGCCGCGACGACCCGACGACGACGTAGTGCGTGTCGCTCTCGATCCGCGGCCACGCCGGGCTCGGGGCGCCCGGTGAGGCCTTGATCAGCTCGACGAGCAGGACGACGTCCATCGCGCCCTCGACGGCCGTCCCGCAGCTCTCACCCTCGCCCTGCCGGTAGTGCCCGTCGCCGACCGAGAACAGCGCGCCGGAGACGTTGACCCGCAGGTAGCAGGTGGCGCCTGGTTTCATCTCCGTGGTGTCCATGTTCCCGCCGAACACGTCGGGCACCAGCGAGCTGCGCACCTCACGCCCGGGCGGGGCGACGCCGACCGTGCCGAGCATCGGGTTGCACGGCAGCTCCAGCGCCAGGTCGGTGCTCTGCGCCTCGAACAGCACGGTGCCGGCGGCCCGGTCGAGCTGGTACATCCAGGTGCGCTCGGGCAGCGGGTCGTGCAGCAGCGCCGTGCGGTCGGTGACCGACAGCGCGCCGAAGAACGGGATCAACGTCGACGCGCCCCAGCCCCGCGCCGGGGTCAGGTCCACGATGTGCAGGGCGAGCGTGTCACCGGGCTCGGCGCCCTCGACGAAGAACGGCCCGGTCTGCGGGTTCACCTCGGCCATGTTCAGCACGTCGCTGGGACGGTCCGTGGTCCGGGTCAGCCGCCCGGAGAACGCGTCCTCGGTCCAGAGCCGCAGGCACGTCCCCGGTTCGATCCGATGGGTCGGCTCGACGCCCCCGAACGTCCAGGCGAACTGGTGGCGCTCCGGCCGGTACTCGACAACCCGCATCCGGTGATCCTTGCGATTCGGCGCCCGGTCGGCAAGGCCACCGGTCGGGAAGCGGCGCGCCCGGGGCGCGCGGCGCTAGCGTGATGGGATGCCGAACGTCCCGATGGAGCTGCTGGCGCACCTGCGCCGCGCCCGGGACACGATCGACCGCCGCTACGCCGAGCTGCTCGACCTCGACACGCTCGCCGCCGTCGCCGGGGTGTCGAAGTACCACTTCCTGCGCTGCTTCGCCGCGACCTACGGCGACACCCCGGCCGCGCTG
This sequence comes from Pseudonocardia sp., assembly GCA_030451825.1. Classification (GTDB taxonomy): domain Bacteria; phylum Actinomycetota; class Actinomycetes; order Mycobacteriales; family Pseudonocardiaceae; genus Pseudonocardia. The sequence continues at coordinate 22,156 of JAKDNL010000027.1, forward strand.
CTGACCCAGCGGCGGATCGAGCGGGCCCAGGACCTGTTGCGCGCCACCAACCTGACCGTCACCGAGATCTGCATGCTGGTCGGCTACTCCAGCCTCGGATCGTTCAGCACCCGGTTCCGGCGCCTGGTCGGGTGCAGCCCGTCGGAGTACCAGGCGCGGTGGGCGACGTACGGCCCGCCGCGGATCCCCGGCTGCTGGGTGTTCATGCACGGCCTGTCCGACACCGCAACATCGGAGAAGCCCGCCGCGCCGTCGTCGTCCTAGGTTGGCCATCATGCTCACCAACGTCTCCCTGGTCACCCTGTGGGTCACCGACCAGGACTCCGCCAAGCGCTTCTATATCGACGTGCTCGGGTTCGTCGAGGGCACCGACGTGTCCATGGGCGACGGCTTCCGCTGGGTCACCGTCCGCGCGCCCGACCACCCCGAACTGCAGGTCACGATGATGGTCCCGGGCCCGCCGCTGGAGCCGGACGTGGCCGAGGCCATCCGCCGCTCGCTGGCCGCGGGCCGGATGGGCGGGTTCGGGCTGACCACCGACGACTGTCACGGTGACTACGAGCGGTTGCGCGCCCTCGGCGTCGAGTTCCCCCAGCCGCCCTCGGACCGGCCCTACGGCATCGAGGCCGTCATGCGCGACAACCAGGGCAACTGGCTGGTGCTGGTCGAGAACAAGCCCTACGACGGCGGGGAGTTCCCGCACGCCTGAGACAGGTGTACGGCCGGACGATCACCGGTGAGCGTGACACCACGGTCGTCCCGGCCCCGGCTGACGACCCTCAGGTCACTCTCACCTGGGGGCGGGTCACCGCGGAGCGTCGCATCGACCCTTCCCGGCGCCGGGTGCGGGATCAGCCGGCCGGTGCCGCCGGACCGGTGCCACCGGTCCCGCCGGTGCGGCGCTCCTTGCTCGCCTCGGACGCCGCGGCGGTGGCGTCCTTGCTGCTCGCGGCGCGGGAGGCGAGCTCCTTGTAGGTCAGCGGCTTGCGCTCGAACACGCCCTCGTGCGCGGCGACCGCGTCGCGGTGTTCCTTGTGCTCGGGGTGGTTCGACTCGAACTCCTGGCGGGCCTCCACCGTGCGGCGCCAGTGCGTGATCGTGTCCCGGTCGCCGTTGTTCACGCCCTGCCAGGACTGCGGGGCGGTGGACATCGCCGGCGGGGGCGTGGCGCGACCGCGGCCGTGCACCGCGGGCGAGGGCGGGCGACGCGTGGTCGTCGCCCCGCAGGTGGGGCAGTCCGGGGCGGGCGAGCTCCAGGACGGGACCATCAGCTCGAAGCGGGCCCCGCAGGCGCAGGCGTAGTCGTAGAGCGGCACCGGAATCTCCTCCGAGTCGGTTCGAGCCCGCCGCCGGTACGAGCGTGGCATTCGTAGCGACCATCGCTACCAACGCCACACTCGTACGGCTGCCACGAGCCTGGTGGGCTGGTGGGTGGGTCAGGTGTAGGCGTTGCCGGGGCCGGTGCGGAGTTCCTTGATCTGGTTCGCGTCGTGCCCGAAGATCACCTTGGCGTTCTTCTTCTCCTGGATGCCGCGGATCTTCTCCACCGACTGGAACCAGGCCACGGTGTCGTAGACGATGCCGGCCGCGATCGGCGGCGGGCCGTAGGACTCGGACAGGTACAGCGAGTCCGACGCGAAGATCATCGTGCCCTCGTCGGCGAGGTCCACCTGCAGGCTCATCGTCCCCCAGGTGTGGCCCGGGGTACGCAGCAGCGTGATGCCGGGCAGGACCTCGGTGTCGGAGTTGATCGTGTCCAGCGGCAGGCCGTCGTAGTCGGACTTGATGTGCGCGCCGAGGTTGTGCCCGTCGAAGGAGAACGCGCCCTCCTTCTCCTTCTCGTCGATGATGATCTTGGTGTCGGTGTTGGCCCACATCTTCGCGTTCGCCGCGTGGTCCAGGTGCAGGTGCGAGAGCAGGAGGTAGTCGATGTCGTTGGGCTCGAGCCCGAGCTGCTTGAGCCGCGAGTCCAGCCACATGTCCTCGGTGGCCGCGTCGACCGGGAAGAACTGGCCGAGGCCGGAGGGTGCCCAGCGGGTCTCCCAGTCGCGCGGAACCCCGGAGTCCCAGATCAGCTTCTTGCCCGACGGGTGTTCGATGTAGACGGCGTGGGTGGGGACCTCCACCCAGTCCTTCTTCTTGTCCGGATTCTGGTAGGTCGCCATCCGGGACGGGTCGATCAACAACCAGGTCAGATCGGCATGCATCGTGCCGGTCGGCAGGATCGTGACCTTGATCTTGTCGGAGTCGGACATCGTTCTCCTCGTCGAGTAGATGTGACCGCGATATCTCCGGTTGCACCGGGGGATGCAGCATGCCGCATGGATAACGGGGGCGACAACCGGACCGGGACAGGTGAATGTCGGCCCGCGGAGGTCCCACTCAGTGGCGCCGGGTCGTAGGCTCTCGCAGATGGCGAGGTACTACGACGTGCACCCGCAGAACCCGCAGCGACGCAGCATCACCCAGGTAGTCGATCTCGTACGGGACGGCGGCCTGATCGCCTACCCGACCGACTCGTGTTTCGCCCTGGGGTGCCAGCTCGGGAACAAGGACGGCCTGGAACGGATCCGGACCATCCGCCATCTCGACGACCGGCACCACTTCACGCTCGTCTGCGCGGACTTCGCCCAGCTCGGGCAGTTCGTGCAGGTGAGCAATGCCGTGTTCCGGGCGGTGAAGGCCTCCACCCCGGGCAGCTACACGTTCATCCTGCCCGCGACCAAGGAGGTCCCGCGCCGCTTGCTGCACCCGAAGAAGAAGACGGTCGGCGTGCGGATCCCGGAGCACGCGACCACCCAGGCGCTGCTGGCCGAGCTCGGTGAGCCGCTGCTGTCGTCGACGTTGCTGCTGCCCGATCACTCCGAGCCGATGACGCAGGGCTGGGAGATCAAGGAGGAACTCGACCACCTGGTCGACGCGGTGATCGACTCCGGGGACTGCGGCGTGGAACCGACGACGGTCGTGGACCTCTCCGGTGACGAGCCCGAGATCGTCCGCACCGGCGCCGGTGATCCCTCCCGGTTCGCCGCGTAACTGTGGACGGGCCCTCGCTCGCCGGAGCCGGAGCCCTCGCCGGAGCCCTCGCCGGAGCCCGGACGACGGTAGGCGCCGACTGTCGGCCCCGGAAATGGTTCGCGAAACGATTCGGTTCGCGAGCTAATTTTCCGGAAGCACCTGCCGAGGAGGCCCTCCCGAAGGGACCTGGTCGCCTGCCGTGAGCCGGTGACGACGCTGCGGGCAGGGCCCGGCAGACTGTCGCCATGCTGACCGCGCCCGAGCAGCAGTCCCCGCCCTGGCCGAGCCGGGCGACGCGGGCACGCTCCGTACGCCGCGATCGCCCCCTGCTCGCCGCGGCGGTGGGGATCGCGGTCGTGCTCGCCATCGGGATCTGGGCGACGTGGGGCACCACGATCGACGACGCGTTCATCACCTACCGCTACGCCCTGCACGGGGCCGACGGCGTCGGCCCGACCTGGAACCCCGGCGCCGATCCGGTGGAGGGGTTCACCAACTTCGCCTGGATGGCCTGGCACATCCCGTTCGCGGCGCTCGGGGTGCCGCTTCCGGTCGTCTCGAAGCTGACCTCGGCGATCTGCGCGCCGGCCACCGCGTGGATGCTGCTGCGAGAGCCGGCGACCCGGACCGGCAAGGTCACCGCGGTCGGCGCCTACCTGCTGTTCCTCCCGACCTACGTGCACGTCGTCGCCGGGCTGGAGACCGCGGCCTTCGCGCTGGTCCTGCTCCGTGTCGTGGTGCTGGGTGTGCGGGTGCTGCGCGGTGTCGGGGTGCGGGCATGGGAGCTGCCGGTGCTGCTGGTCCTCGGCGGGATGCTCCGTCCGGAGGGCGCGGTGGCCGTGCTGCCGGCGCTGGCGATCTGGTTCTGGACGAGCAGGACGCAGCGGAGCACGTGGGTGTGGACGGTGGGCGCGGCCGTCGTCGGTGCCGTCTACTTCGGCTGGCGGTGGTCGTACTACGGCCAGCTGCTGCCGAACACGTTCTACGTGAAGTTCGGACACCTCGCGGCGGGGCAGCGGTGGCTGGAGGTCACCTGCGCTGCGCTGCTGCCCCTGGTCGTGCTCGCGGCGTCCCTGGCGCTGCGCCGCGACGCCTGGCGGCCGGGGGCCCTGATCTGTGTGACGGTCGGCCTGACGTACGTGACCTACGCGCTGTCCGGGCCGTCGATGGACTACCTGCACCGGTTCGCCTTCCACGCCGTGCCGGTCCTGTGCCTGGCCGCCGGGCTCGCGCTCGACCCGGTCGCGCCGCGCCGTCTCGCCGCGGTGGCGGGGGCCGTAGCCGGGCGGTGGGCGGCCCGGGCCGGGGGGGCCACCGACGACGCCCGCGTGATCGTCAACTACGGGGTGGACCTCGGCCGCGCACACGCCGCGATCGGGAAGGGGCTGGCCGCCGCGGACCTGCCGGCACCGGCGCGCACGCTGGCCACCTCCGACGCCGGCGCGATCCCGTACTACAGCGACTGGCAGGCCATCGACTACATCGGCCTCAACGACGAGGAGATCGCCGGCGGTGCCGCGCCGACGGCCGTGGTCGGCGCCGCGGCGCCGACCGTCGTCGTGGTGACGAGCGGGTCCCCGGCTCCGCCGCGGACCGCCTACGGCCTCGACGTCCCTGCGGTCACACGCGGCTACGAGCAGGTCGCCGCCGTGCAGATGCGGGAGGACTACTGGCAGCTCGTCTACGCGGAGCCGGAGTGGGCCCCGCGCCTGCGCCCGGCGATCGCCGCGGAGCAGGCGCGGGCCGACGCACTGGCCGACGGCCGCTACGACGAGACCTAC
>JAKDNL010000963.1 GCA_030451825.1 Pseudonocardia sp.
AGAAACGGGGGCTGGACGGGGCCGGTTACATGCTCGCGGGGGCGGAGAAGGAGCCCGCGGGGGTGTGGTTCGGGGCCGGGCTGGAGGACATGCTCGGGATCGAGGTGGGGACGACCGCGACCGAGGAGCAGGTCCGCGCGGTGTTGGGTCGGTTGGAGCACCCGACGCAGGTCGACAAGGACGGGGACCCGGTGTCGTTGGGCAGCCGGCCGCGGCGGTTCAAGTCCCGGGAGGACCGGGTGAAGGCGGCGTTGGTGGCCGAGCCGGACGCCACCGAGGAGCGCCAGGAGCAGATCCGTAATCAGGTGCGGGCGGACACCCGCAAGGCGGTGGCGTACTACGACTTGACGTTCTCGCCGGTCAAGAGTGTGAGTGTGTACTGGGCGACGTTGGTGGCCGCGGGGCGGATGGCGGAGGCGGCGAATGTGGTCGAGGCGCACCGGGTGGCCGTCGCTGAGGCGATGGCGTACGTGGAGCGGGAGGCCGGGTTCGTGCGGTCGGGGTTTCACGGGAAGACCGCGTCGGGGCGCAGTGTGGGGGTGTATGAGCAGGCGAAGGGGTTGTCGTGGATCCGGTGGGATCACTCGACGAACCGGGATCAGCAGCCGCAGCTGCATTCGCATGTGACGTTGGTGAATCGGGCGGAGACCAGCTCGGATGGGGAGATCCGGGCGCTGGACGGGAAGGGTTTCCGTCCGATCAAGCAGGGCGCGGACGCGATCTATCGGCAGGCGTATGAGCGGGTGCTCACCGAGGCGAACCGGGTGGTGTTCGTGACCCGCGCGGACGGCAAGGCGCGCGAGATCATGGGCTACGACCAGCGGCTTCTGGGGAAGGCGTCGAGTCGTCGGCGGGACATCGCGCAGGCGGTCGGGGTGGCGGCGCGGGAGTTCGCGGAGCGGTATGGGCGGGCGCCGTCGCCGGTGGAGCGCAAGTCGATGGATCGGGTGGCGTGGCGGGAGACCCGGTCGCCGAAGAGTCACCTGGTCGCGCCGGGGCAGCAGCTTCGGAACTGGGTCTCGGGGTTGCGTGGGGAGCTGGATCGGGCGCTGGCGGCGGCGGAGAAGCACGCCGAGCGGGTGGCCCGGTTCGGGCATCCCGACCAGCGGGGATATGCGGGACGTAGCCGTGAGGAGGTGTTGTCAGCGGCGGTGGCGGCGGTGCAGGTCAAGTACGCGACCTGGGAAGTCGGCAACCTCGTCGACGAGATCGCCGACCAGCAGACGCGCACCCCGGCGGTCACCGGTGAGGCGGCTGATCTGGCGAAGGAGGTGTTGCGGGGCGGGGCGCGGTACGGGGTGGTGCTGCTGACCGCGCCGGACCCGGCGCCGGTGCCCGAGGTGCTGCAACGCGAGGACGGGAAGAGCTGCTACCGGCCGCACAACCAGGAGTGGTGGACCACCGACACCCAGCTGCACACCGAGGCCACGATCGTGTCCCGGGCCCGCGAACAGGGCGCCCCCACGGTGGATAGCCCGGGGTTGGAGCTGGCCCGGGTGGAGCTGATCGCCGCTGGTCTGGGCCCTGATCAGCAGGCCGCGGTGCTG
>JAKDNL010000414.1 GCA_030451825.1 Pseudonocardia sp.
CGGGCCCGTCGCCGTCGCCGGGCCGCCCGGGCGGGGGTCGCGGAGGCGCGGCCGGGGCCGGGGTGGTCGAGGACACCGCGCCGTCCTCGGGGTCGGCGCCCGCCGCCGGGGCACGCTCTCCGCGGCGCACCGTCGCGACCGCGTCGGCGAACTCGCCGCCGTCGGCGTAGCGCAGTGCCGGGTCCTTGACCAGCACCGAGTAGATCAGCCCGCGAATCCGCTCCGGGACGTCGGCGGGCAGCGGCGGCGGGTCGTCGCGGACCTGCATCATCGCCACCGCCACGGCGCTCTCCGCACGGAACGGACGCTGGCCGGCCAGGCACTCGTACCCCACGATGCCCAGCGAGTAGACATCCCCGGCCGGGCCCGCCTCGTCGCCGCTGGCCTGCTCGGGGGCGATGTAGTGCGCGGTGCCCATGACCATCCCGGAGCGGGTCACCGGGACGGCGTCGGCGGCCTTGGCGATGCCGAAGTCGGTCAGCTTCACCACGCCGTCGGTGCGCAGCAGGATGTTGCCGGGTTTGACGTCGCGGTGCACGAACCCGCGTTCGTGCGCGGCCTGCAGGGCGCGGGCGGCCTGCTCGACGATGTCGAGCGCCTCGTGCGGGGGGATCGCTCCGCGGCCGATCCGGCTCGAGAGCGGCTCCCCGCGCACGAGCTCCATCACCAGGTAGGCGGTGCGGCCGCCGCCGGCCGGGCCGTCGTCCTCGCCGTAGTCGTGCACCGAGGCGATCCCGCCGTGGTCCAGCGAGGCCACCGTGCGAGCCTCGATCCGGAACCGGTGCAGGAACTCGGGGTCGTCGGAGAGCTCGGCTTTGAGGACCTTCACCGCGACGCTGCGCCCGAGCCGGGTGTCCGAGGCTTCCCAGACCTCGCCCATCCCGCCGACCGCGATCCGCCGGTCGAGCAGGTAGCGCTCGGAGATGAGCTGGCCGGCGGCGAGGGCGCTCATCCGCCCGTCCCGCCGGGTGTCGGTGGTCCGCCGGGGGTCATTGGGCACCCCGCAGTGCCTCGGCGATGACGGCCCGGCCGACCGGTGCGGCCACCGATCCGCCGGTGGCCTCCAGGGACCGGTTGCCGCCGTTCTCGACCAGCACCGCGACCGCGACCTTCGGGTTGTCCGCCGGCGCGAACGCGACGTACCAGGCATGCGGCGGGGTGTTCTTCGGGTCCGTGCCGTGCTCGGCGGTGCCGGTCTTGGACGCGATCTGCACGCCGGTGATCTTGCCGCCGCCCTGCGTCCGGTTCTCCGAGCCGACCATCAGATCGGTCAGCGTGGATGCGACGTTGGCCGGCATCGACCGGGTCGTCCGGTCCGGCTCGGTGGTGTCGATGACATCGAGCTGCGGGCTCTGGATCTCCTTGACCAGGTGCGGGGACATCGTCTGCCCGCCGTTCGCGATCGAGGCGGCGATCATCGCGTTCTGCATCGGGGTGAGCCGGACGTCGCGCTGGCCGATCGCGGACTGCTGGGTCGACGGGATGTCCGACATCGGCCCGACCGAGGACGCCTGCACCCCCATCGGGATCGCCAGGTCGGACCGGCCGATGCCGAACGCCTCGGCCTCCGCGCGCAGCTTGTCCGGGCCCAGCTCGCCGCCGAGCTGGGCGAACGCCGTGTTGCACGAGCGAGCGAGCGCTTCGCGCAGGGTGGCGGTGGCTCCGGTGCCGCACGGCGTGCCGTCGTAGTTCTCCAGCGTCGTCGTGGAGTCGGCCAGGGTGATCTTCGGCGCCGCGGTCAGCGGGCTGTCCGGGGTGAATCCGTTCTGCAGCGCGGCCGCCGTGGTGACCAGCTTGAACGTCGATCCCGGCGGGTAGACCTCGGAGATCGCCCGGTTGGACAGCACCGAGGGTTCCTCGTTCGAGAACTGCTTGTAGGCCCGTTGCTGCTCCGCCGCGTCCGCGCTGGCCAGCCGGCTGGGGTCGTACGACGGGGTGGACACCATGCCCAGGATGTCGCCGGTCTGGGGTGCGAGCGCGACGACCGAACCGGTGAATCCCTTGCGGTCCATCTCGTCGAACGCGCGCTCCTGGACCTTCGGGTCGATGGTCGTGGCCACGTTCCCGCCGGCCGGGTCGCGTCCGGTGATCAGGTCCGAGAGCCGGCGGACGAACAGCCGGTCGTCGGTGCCGTTGAGCACCTCGTCGGTCGCCCGCTCCAGGCCGGTGGACCCGTAGACGGTGGAGAAGTAGCCGGTGACCGGCGCGAACGCCGGACCGTTCGGGTACTGGCGCTGGTAGCGCAGGCGGTTGTCGGTGTCCACACTCCGCGCGAGCACCTCGCCGCCGGCGGTGATCTGCCCGCGCTGGCGCGAGTACTCGTCGATCTGCACCCGCTGGTTGCGCGGGTCGTCGCGGTACTCCCCGGCCTTGACCACCTGGATGTAGGTGATGTTGCCGAGCAGGACGACGATCATCACCATCACGGCGAGGGCGACGCGGCGGACCGGGCGGTTCACGAGTCGCCTGCCTCGGAGTTCCGGGGGCGCTGGACGAGCTCGGTGCTGGCCTCGGCGATCGGGGCACGCGGGGCGGCCGGGCGGCGGGGCAACGGGGCGCGGGCCACGTGCGAGATCCGGAGCAGGATCGCGACCAGTGCGTAGTTCGCGACCAGCGAGGAGCCGCCGTAGGACAGGAACGGCAGGGTCAGGCCGGTCAGCGGGATCAGCTTGGTCACCCCGCCGATCACGACGAAGATCTGCAGCGCGACCGAGAAGGACAGCCCGGTGGCCAGCAGCTTGCCGAACGTGTCCCGCACGGCCAGTGCGCTGCGCAGCCCTCGGGTGATCAGCACCAGGTAGATGACCAGGATCGCGGCCAGCCCGATCAGGCCGAGCTCCTCGCCGAGCGAGGACCAGATGAAGTCGGACTCGGCGAACGGGACGAGGTCCGGGCGCCCTGCACCCAGCCCGCTGCCACCGATCCCGCCGGTGCCCATCCCGAACAGCGCCTGCCCGAGCTGGTAGCCGGACCCGTCGAAGTCGGCGAACGGGTCGATCCAGACCTGCACCCGCACCCGGACGTGGTTGAACAGCTGGTAGGCGACCACCGCGCCGCCGACGAAGAACACCAGGCCGATGACCATCCAGGAGACCCGCTCGGTGGCGGTGTAGAGCAGCACCAGCACCAGGCCGAAGAACAGCAGCGAGCTGCCCAGGTCGCGCTCGAACACCAGCACGCCGATCGAGAGCCCCCACGCGGCCAGCAGCGGCGCGAGGTCACGGGCGCGCGGGAGTTCCATGCCGAGGAACCGGCGGCCCGCGGTGGAGAGCAGGTTGCGCTTCTGCACCAGGTACGCGGCGAAGAAGACGATCAGAAAGATCTTGGCGAACTCGCCGGGCTGGATGCCGCCGACACCGGGGATCCGGATCCACAGCTTGGCGCCGTTCACCTGCGAGATCGACGCCGGCAGCACACCCGGGATGGCCAGCAGCAGCAGCCCGAGGAACCCCGCGGTGTAGCCGTAGCGGGCCAGCGTCCGGTGGTCGCGCACCAGCAGCAGCACCGCGACGAACAGGGCCAGGCCCAGCACCGTCCAGCCGACCTGCAGGCTCACCTGGGCGGACGGGATCTCCCGGCCGAGCAGCTGGGCGCGGTCGGCATTGGCCAGGTCCAGCCGGTGAATCATCACCAGGCCGATGCCGTTGAGCAGCGCGACCGCGGGCAGGATCAGCGGGTCGGCGTACGGGGCCAGCTTGCGCACCGCCAGGTGCGCGCCGGTGAACAGCACCAGGTAGGCCGCGCCCAGGTAGAGCAGCGCCGTGGTCAGCTGCTGCTCCTGGTTCGCCTCCACCAGCACGAGCGCACTCGTGGTCAGTACCGCGGCCAGTGCGAGCAGCAGTAGCTCGATCCCACGTCCGGTCGGCAGCGGTGGCAGGTTCTCGCCGGGTGCTCCGGAGGTCGGCTGCGCGGCGGCGGATTCCGATGCTCGTTCCGCCTGCGCTCCTCTCGTCTCGCCGGCCATCAGCCGGCCAGTCGGCAGTTCTGCCCCGGCTCCGGCCGGACCCCGGGCAAGGGTGTCGTGGTGACCTGCGGTGCGCCGGGTGCGGGGGCCGGCGTGACCACCGTCGCCGGCGTCGGGTTCAGGGTCGCGCACTCCGGCAGCATCCGGGCACGCAGCCGGTCCACGGTGTTGTGCGCGCCGTTCTCGCCGTCCGATGACACGATCCCGTCGGTGACCTGGCTGCGCACGGTCTGCGGCAGGTCGTCCAGGCCGATGTCGGAGGTCTCGGCGACCGTCTGCAGCGGGATCCCCAGCACGGAGCCGCGCACGCCCTGGTAGATCGCGACCCGTTCCTGGTCGACACCGACGTAGTACTGCTGCAGCACGAGCGTGCGGGCGAGCCAGACGCCGAGCCCGAGCACGATCAGCACGCCGAGGACGGCCGCCACCGGCCACAGCCCGCGCCTGCGCCGCTGCGCCGGCCGGGGCTCCGGTTCGATCCGGACCGGAGCCGTGCGCGGCAGCGTGGTCGCTGCCGCCCGGGATGCCGACGTGTTGTGCGCCGGGCGGTCGTAGTCGCCGGAGTCGCTGCGGTGGTCGCGACCGGCCGAGCCGCCGATGATCGGGGCGTCCTCGCCGTAGTCGACGTCCACGACGTCGGCGACGATGCAGGTGATGTTGTCCGGGCCGCCGCCGCGCAGGGCCAGCTCGATCAGCCGGTCCGCGCACTCGCGGGGGTCGGAGTAGTCGAACAGCGTGTCCCGCAGGGTGTCGTCGCTGACCGGGCCGGACAGGCCGTCCGAGCAGAGCAGGTACCGGTCGCCGGCGCGGGCCTCGCGGATCGTCAGCTTGGGGTCGACGTCCTGACCGGTGATCGCGCGCAGCAGCAGCGACCGCTGCGGGTGCGTGTGCGACTCCTCCTCGGTGATCCGGCCCTCGTCGATCAACGACTGGACGAACGTGTCGTCCTTGGTGATCTGGCTGAACTCGTCGCCGCGCAGCTGGTAGGCGCGGGAGTCGCCGACGTGCACCATCCCCAGCCGGGACCCGGCGAACAGGATGGCGGTCAGCGTGGTGCCCATGCCCTCGAGGTCGGGCGCGTCGGCGACGTGCCGACTGATCGCGTCGTTGCCCTCGTGGGTCGCCTCGCGCAGCTCGGCGAGCAGGTCGTCGCCGGGAACGTCGTCGTCCAGCGGGGCGAGTGCGGAGATCACCAGGGAGGACGCGACCTCACCGGCGGCGTGGCCGCCCATGCCGTCGGCCAGGGCCAGCAGACGAGGACCCGCGTACACGGCGTCCTGGTTGTTCTGCCGGACCAGCCCGCGATCACTGCGGGCCGAGTAGCGCAGCACCAGTGTCACGGGGCGGCTCCGGCTTCGGTCGGGGCTCGTGGTGCAGGCGATCGTGGCGCCGTCATGACTGAGATGGTCATTCTCGGGGTCATACTCGGGCCGTCATGATCGCAGCTCGATCACCGTCTTGCCGATGCGGACCGGGACCCCCAGCGGGACCCGGGTGGGTCCGGTGACCTTAGCTCGCTCGAGATACGTGCCGTTCGTCGACCCGAGGTCCTCGACGTACCACTCCTCGCCCTGCTGCGAGATCCGTGCGTGTCTGGTCGAGGCGTAGTCGTCGTCGAGCTTCAACGTCGAGTCGTCGGCCCGTCCGATCAGGATCGGGCGGGAGTCCAGCGTGATCCGGCTCCCGGCCAGCGGCCCCTGGGTGACCAGGAGCTGGCGCGGAGCACGGCTGCGGCCACCGGCCTTGGCCTTCGCGCGGGACCGGCCGGGCAGGACCGCGCGCAGCCCGGAGGCCGCGTACAGGTCGGACCGCACCACCTGCAGGGCGAGCAGTACGAACAGCCAGAGCAGGGCCAGGAAGCCACCTCTGGTCAGCTGAAGCACCAGCTCGGGCACTCACCGCTCGCTTTCGTGGTCCGGGGCCGGCGACGGCGCAGGTCTCCCTGCCCGCCGTCGCGACCTCGCATTCGGTCTCCGGTCCGCTCGGAGGGGGATCAGCCCTGCGTCCGGAAGACCAGGCTGGAGTGCCCGACCCGGATCACGTCGCCGTCGGTGAGCTGGCAGCTCTGCACCGGGCTGTTGTTGACGGTGGTCCCGTTCGTCGACCCGAGGTCGTTCAAGGTTCCGACCTGACCATCCCAGGTGACCTCCAGGTGCCGCCGGGAGACCCCGGTGTCGGGCAGCCGGAAGTTCGAGTCCTGACCGCGGCCGATGACGTGGGTGCCCTCGGCGAGCTGGTAGTTGCGGTTCGACCCGTCGTCGAGGATCAGCATCGCGGCCAGCGGCTGCTGCGCGCCCCACCCGCCCTGCTGGTAGCCGCCGCCGTCGTAGCCCTGGTCGTACCCGGGCTGGGCGTAGCCCTGCTGGCCGTAGCCGCCCTGCTGGTAGCCACCGTCGTAACCCTGGTCGTAGCCCTGCTGCGGGTACCCGGGCTGCTGGCCGTAGCCGGGCTGGCCGTACCCGGGCTGGGCGTAGCCCTGCTGGCCGTAGCC
>JAKDNL010000415.1 GCA_030451825.1 Pseudonocardia sp.
CCGTGCGAGCGGCCGTCGTCGGCGTCCCCGCGCCGAGTCTGGAGATCGTGCTCGGCACCCTGGCCTGGGTGGTCGGCGCGGCCGGCCTGGACCCCGGGGCCGGGACGTTGCTGGTCGCGCTCGGGCTCGGCGTGGCCGGCTGGCTGTGGACCGTGCGGCGCCGCAGGCGGGCGATGGCGGTAGCGCTGCACCCCGCGCGCAAGACCCGGATGCAGCGTCTGATCGTGGTCGGGGTGATCGGGCTGTTCGCGTTCCCGATCCTGCTGTCGATGATCAGCTACGGCGAGCTCGGTACGGCGCTGTCCGCGGCGCTGGTGGGCGTCCTGCTGATCATGGCGTCGACGGTCCTGGAGGAGCGCTCGCTGGTCGCGGTCGGTGCGCTCGTGCTGGTGCTGGCCGCGATCGGGGCGTTCCTGGCGCTGAACTCGACCGGGGTGTCGCAGTCCCAGCCGGTGATCGGTCTCGGCTGCGGGCTGGTGCTCTGGGTGGCTGGGATGCGTCGTCTGGGCCTGCTCGACGAGCTGCGCCGCCGCGTCCGTCGCTGAGGAGCCCCCTTGAGCCGCGCCCCGCCGGGCGACGGCTCCGCACCCACACGGGCCCATCCGCTGCGCCGATCGGGGTGGCCGTTGTCCGGCTGGCACACTGGAGGGGTCATGACTGCCCTCCCGCTGGTGTTCGACGCCCCGCGCCGTGCCACCCCACCGCGCCATCTCGCAGACCTCGACCCGTCCGACCGCGCCGAGGTCGCGCGCGAGCTCGGCGTGCCCCGGTTCCGGCTCGACCAGCTCGCCCGGCACTACTTCGGCCGGCTCACCGCCGACCTTGAGGCCATGACCGACCTGCCCGCCGGTGCCCGCGAGACGCTGTCCGGGTTGCTCCCGGCCCTGGTCACGCCCGTCACCGAGCGCAGCTGCGACGGCGGCGCGACGCGCAAGACGCTCTGGCGCGGCCACGACGGCACGCTGTCGGAGTCGGTGCTGATGCGCTACCCGGGCCGCGCGACGGTCTGCGTGTCCAGCCAGGCCGGCTGCGGGATGGCCTGCCCGTTCTGCGCCACCGGCCAGGGCGGGCTGCAGCGCAACCTGTCGACGGGCGAGATCGTCGACCAGGTCCGCCAGGCCGCCGCCGCGGCCCGGGACGGCGCGCTCGACGAGCCGGCGCGCGTGTCCAACGTCGTGTTCATGGGCATGGGCGAGCCGCTGGCCAACTACAAGCGCGTGATCGCCGCCGTCCGCCGGATCGTCGAGCCCGCCCCGGACGGGCTGGGCATCTCCGCGCGCGGGGTCACGGTGTCGACGGTCGGGCTGGTCCCGGCGATCGACAAGCTAACCGCGGAGGGCCTGCCGGTGACACTGGCGGTGTCGCTGCACACCCCGGACGACGAGCTGCGCGACACCCTCGTCCCGGTGAACAACCGCTGGAAGGTCGCCGAGGTGCTCGACGCGGCGCGCCGCTACGCCACGACGACCGGGCGTCGGGTGTCGATCGAGTACGCGCTGATCCGCGACGTCAACGACCAACCGTGGCGCGCCGACCTGCTCGGGAAGGTCCTGCGCCAGCACATCGGCACGTCCCGGGTGCACGTGAACCTGATCCCGCTCAACCCGACCCCGGGCAGCGAGTGGGACGCGTCCCCGCGCCCGGTGCAGGACGAGTTCGTGGCCCGGGTGCAGGCCGCCGGTGTCGCCTGCACCGTCCGCGACACCCGCGGCCAGGAGATCGACGCCGCCTGCGGCCAGCTCGCCGCCTCCCACCAGGCCTGACCCCTCACCCAGACACGGCGGCCTCCGGCCCGCCGGCAGCACGATGTCCCGAACGGCACCGTCGCTCCCCCTGAGGTTCCGAGCGGCCCCTCGCGACGTGGATGGGCGGTTTCCGGGCCCGCCGAGCATCGCGATCGCCCCCCGCGGGTGAGATTGCACCTGTGGTTCGGCGCTAGGGTCCGGCAGCCATGGGTGCGATCTCAGCCGCCGGTTCGGTCGGATCGGCTCTGTCTCGCCTCGACGGGTGGCAGCCGATATCGGCGGTCCGGCCCCGCACCCGCTGCAACGATCGGGTCGGTGACCACCTCGGACACACCCTCGCCACATGATCAGCGGTCGGGTCCCGATCGAGGCCACGAACGGCCACGATCGGGGCCGATCCGCCGATCATCGAGCCTGCAGCGTGTGCCCCGGCCCTCGGCAGGTGTCGCACCCCGCCCAACCGGTGCGCCAGCGGCCTCCGGGGTGCGACGACTACTCGGGGCTCGACGGGTTGCGGGCGTCACGGGCGGGTGGCGGCACCGAACCCGGTCCAGCGCAGGTCGGATGGTAGGTGGCCCATGTCGTTGTACGAGACCAGGGTCGGGGCGGTGGCGTCGCGGTACTCGATGACGGACAGGGCCGCGTTTCCGCAGTTCAGACCCAGCCATCGCGACGCAGGGGCGTCCAGGGCGTCGCGCACCAGCCACGCCACCGGGTAGGCGTGCGTGATCACGACCTCGTGTGTCTCGACCGCCGCCGGACGGGCGAATCGCTCGGTCAGGGTGTCGGCCACGCGGGCGCCCGCGGCGGCTTCCGCGGCGTCGTAGCCGTCGAAGAACCCCGCCCACCCGGCGGGAACGTCGGCCGGGACGTGCGGCACGTGGTCGACGAGCTCGGCTGCTTCCCGGACGTCGGCGCCCGGCAGGTGGGTGCCCACGATCTGCGCGCACCGCGCCGCCCGGGGCAGCGGCGAGTGCCACACGGTTCCGATCGGGAGACCGGCCAACCGCTCGCCGAGCAGCTCCGACTGCCGCCGTCCGACCTCGGTCAGCTCGCCGAACGGGTCGGCCGCTCCGTGCCGCGCGATGTACAGGTGACGGGTCGCCATCACTGCTCCTCCGTGGTGTGCAGGGCCGTGTGGGCGTCGCGCAGCCGCTGGGTCCCGCTGCGTTCGGAGTGATCACCGGATGCGTCGTCGGCCCAGGACAGGAGCCGGTCCCGGTGTCGGTCGACGTCGCCGGTGACGGTCCTCGGGCGGCCGAGGACGATCTCGCCGCCGGTTCCGTCGATGGTGATCACGGTGCCGTCAGCGACGGTGCGGCCGGCGGCCGTCACGGACCCGTCGGTGGCGTCGACCGTGAGGCCGCCGGCTCCGACCACCGCGGGTTTCCCCATCGCACGGGCGACGACCGCGGCGTGGCTGGCCGGTCCGCCGCGCGCGGTGACGACCCCGCCGGCCGCGGCCAGCCCGCGCATGTCGAGCGGGGACGTCTCGGGACGCACCAGGACGACCGGTCCGCCCGAGGCCAGTCGTGTGGCCGAGTCCGAGGACGTCGCCACCCGCCCGGAGACGACACCGGGGCACGCTCCCACGCCCCGTCCCAGGACGATGTCGTCGTCGGAGGCGGCGATCCGTGGCGTCCTGGCGTGCTCGAGGTCGCGCGGGGTGACCCGCCGCAACGCTTCGCGCCGTCCGAGGAGGCCCTCGTCGGCCAGGTCGACGGCGACGCGCAGCGCCGCTCGCCCGACGAACCGGCCGGGACGGACCTGCAGGATCCACAATCGGCCGGACTCGTAGGTGAACTCGACGTAGCAGGCGTCGCGAAGGCGCCGTTCGACGCGGTCCAGGGCGTCGACCAGGCCCGCCCACACCGCAGGCTCACGATCGGCGAGCTCACCCAGCGGACGGGTCGCCGACCGGCCCGAGACGACGTCGTCGCCCTGGCGCTCGAACGCGACGTCGCCGAACGGGACGGGCTCGCCGGTGTTCGGGTCGCGGCTGAACGCGACGCCGGTACCGCTGCGCTCGTCACGGTTGCCGAACACCGTGACCTGCACGATCACGGCGGTGCCGAGGTCGTGCGGGATGTCGTGCAGGTCGCGGTAGGTGCGTGCGCGGGGCGCGTCCCACGAGGAGAACACCGTCCGCAGCGCCCACACCAGCTGCCCGGCCGCATCGTCCGGGACCGGCCCGCCGAGCCGTTGCGCGAGGAACGTCTCGGCGGCCCGGATCGCGTCGGCGAGAGGCGCGCCTCCCGGAGCCTCCGCGGTCGGTGCAGCGGTCGCGCCGGTGAACGCGGACGCCGCGCTGGTCAGGAACCCGAGCCGCGCGCCCCGGGCGAACGGGGTGTCGCCGGTCTCGCGGGCCAGCGCCGCGGTGGCCGTGGTCGTGAGGCCGAGGTTCAGGATCGTGCTCATCATGCCGGGCATCGAGGTGGCGGCCCCGGACCGGACGGACACCGCCAGCGGCGCCGTCGACCCCCCGAATGTGCGGCCGGTGGCCGACTCCAGGACGCCGACGGCGCTCGTCACCTCCGCGAGGAGACCCTCGGGTAGCCGTCCGGTGCGCCGGAACTCGCGGCAGGCCTCGGTGGTCACCACGAACGCGTCCGGCACCGGCAGGCCGAGACGATGAGCGGCGACGAGTCCGTGCGCCTTGCCGCCGAGCGTCTCCGGCGGGTCGTCGGTCTGCGCGCCGATCGTGCGGACCCACCTCACCGCGGGATCCCGAGCGTCGCGAGCAGGTCTTCGTGCAGCTCCGCCCACACCGCGTGATACGACGCCGTGCCGTCGGCGAGGTACTCCGTCTCGCCGCGGTGGGCCCGCCGCAGCGCATCGGACAGGTGCAGGCGGTAGCGCGCGAACCGGGGGAGTGCGGCGGCCAGTTCCGCGCAGACGACCTCGGCCCGGCGGTCGAGATCGGTGAACCGGTCCAGGACCCGCGCGTCGTAGTCGGGGTCGCGGTGGTCGTTGATCGTCCGCACCCCGTCGACGGTGCGCAGCTGCCACGCCGTACACAGGTCGAGCAGCTCCGGGTTGAGGTCGAGGAACCGGCCACACGCGGCCGTGACGGCGCCGCGGGCACCGGCCGCGTCCAGCTGGGCGGCGATCCGATCGGCGTCGACGGCCTTGCCGCGCTCGGTGAGCCCCCAGCCGGCGAACGGCCCGGCGGCCCGCATGACGAGACCGGCCGCTCCCAGGTCGATCAACCCGGACTCGACGTCGGGCTCGTCCAGCCCCGTGCTGGCCGCGATCCGGGGGAGGGTGGCGTGGCCACCGCAGCGCAGGGCGTGCAGGAGCAGGAGGTCGGGCGGAGCCGTCACTGCCGCCGCGTCCCGCCCGAGTAGGTGGCCACCGGCCGGTCGGCCGCCTCCTGCGGGGCCGAACCGGGACAGCAGCCGACCGGCCCGGCCGCGAGCGACGACGCGTCCCAGATCGAGTAGGCGCTTAGACATCCCGATGTCATCAGTTCTCCGATGCCGTTATCATCTGGATGTTACTTGTACCATGACCGGGCACGGACGGAGGGGGAGACGATGGCGAGGCTGACGCGCGCCCAGCAGCAGGAGCGGACCCGCGCGACGGTGCTGGCCGCGGCCCGCCACGAGTTCGCCGAGCACGGCTACGCCGAGGCGAAGGTCGACCGGATCGCCGAGCGTGCCGAGCTGACCAGGGGCGCGGTCTACTCCAACTTCACCGGCAAGCGTGCGCTGTACCTCGCCGTGCTGGCCGACACGGCCGAACGGGCCCGGGGCTCCGCAGGGCCCCCGACGGAGTCGCCGGACTCGGTCGGGCGGTCGCTCGGCGCGTTCGCCCGGGTCTGGCTCGAACGGCTGCCTTTTGCCGGTGAGACCCCGGGCAGCGGGCACCTCCAGCTCCGTTCGCTGTCCGGGGTGCTCGACGACGACCCCGCCCGCGCCGCGTTGGCCGAGCTGATCCGGTTCGAGGCGCTGCTCCTGGGCCTCGCCCTGGAGCCCCGGTCCCCGGTCCGAGCCCGGAAGGTGCGGCTGGCCGAGCTCACGCTGACCCTGTTGCACGGAGCGGCGGGTCTGGCCGAGAACGCCCCCGGCGTCGGCGACCCGTTCGACCTGGTCCGCGCCGCGGAACACCTGGCCGGCATCGCCATCGTCGACGACGCGCAACCACCGCACCTGGCCTACGCCGATCCGGCCCGGCCGGTCACCGACCCGTGGGCGGCGCCCCGCGGGCTCCGCGACGAGATCAGCGGCCGCCCGGCCGACCTCGCCCGGGACGGCGTGATCGTCGCACTCGGCGTGCAACGACTGGGCGCGGCGGAGGAGGCGGTGCGGGCGGCGAGGCTGCGTGACGACGTGACGGTGGTGGTCGTGACCGACGATCCGGCCGAGACCGGGCGGCTGGCCCGGCTCCGGATCGTCGATCTCGTCGGCTGCCTGCGACGGGTCTTCCGGCCCGACGACCTACCCCGGCTCCGCGTCGTCCTCGACGACCACACCGTCGCACCCGCACTCGGGCTGGGCGAGGTCGGCGACCACACCGAGGTCGCGGTCAGGGTGCACGGCGGAACCATCGTCGCCCGCGCCCAGGGACGCGGAGCCGGTCACGCGGCGGCCACCGCGACCGAGCTGCCCCGCGCTCGTTCCTGACCAGCAGCTCGTTCCTGGCCGGCCGTGGGGGGCCCCCCCGGGGGTGGGGGGGCCCCCGCCCGGGCCCCCCCCCCCCCC
>JAKDNL010000416.1 GCA_030451825.1 Pseudonocardia sp.
CACCAAGTTCGACGGCACCCGGATGCGCCAGCTCAAGGCCCGCGAGTTCCACCAGATCGCCGGGCGCGCCGGCCGGGCCGGCTACGACACCGTCGGCACGGTCGTGGCCGAGGCCCCCGAGCACGACATCGAGAACGCGAAGGCGCTGGCCAAGGCGGGCGACGATCCGAAGAAGCGGCGCAAGGTCAACCGCAAGCAGCCGCCGGAGGGGTTCGTCGGCTGGTCGCAGACCTCGTTCGAGAAGCTGCAGGGCGCCCAGCCCGAGGCGCTGACCAGCCACTTCCAGGTCACGTTCGCGATGCTGCTCAACGTCATCTCCCGCCCGGGCGACGCCTTCGTGGCGATGCGCCACCTGCTGGAGGACAACCACGAGCCGCGGCCCCGGCAGCGCAAGCACATCCTGCGCGCGATCGCGATCTACCGGGCGCTGCTGAACGCGGGCATCGTGGAGAAGCTCGACACCCCGGACGCCGACGGCCGCCGGGTTCGGGTCGTCGGCGACCTGCAGCTCGACTTCGCGCTCAACCAGCCGCTCTCGCCGTTCGCGCTGGCCGCGATCGAGCTGCTGGACTCCGGGTCGCCCGAGTACGCGCTCGACGTCCTGTCGGTGATCGAGGCGACCCTGGACGACCCCCGCCAGGTGCTGGCCGCGCAGCAGAACAAGGCACGCGGCGAGGCCATCGCGTCGATGAAGGCCGAGGGCATCGAGTACGAGGAGCGGATGGCGCTCCTCGACGACGTCACCTATCCCAAGCCGCTCGACGAGCTGCTGCACGCGGCCCTGGAGACCTACCGCCAGGGGGCGCCGTGGGTCCAGGACGCGCGCCTGTCGCCCAAGTCGGTCGTGCGGGACATGTCTGAGAAGGCGATGACGTTCACCGAGTACGTCTCGCACTACCAACTGGCCCGCTCGGAGGGCCTGGTGCTGCGTTACCTGGCCGACGCCTACCGAGCGCTGCGCCAGACCGTGCCCGAGCACGCCCGCACCGACGAGCTGACCGACGTCATCGAGTGGCTCGGCGAGCTCGTCCGCCAGGTCGACTCCAGCCTGCTCGACGAGTGGGAGAAGCTCGCCGCCGGCGCCGACGCGGCCGGTGGCGAGGTGGCACCGCCCTCGGCGGAGGCGGTCGGCGCCGCGCCGTCCGGGGTCAGCGCGAACCAGCGCGCGTTCCGGGTGCTGGTGCGCAACGCGATGTTCCGACGCGTCGAGCTCGCCTCGTTCGGCCGGTGGGACCTGCTCGGCGAGCTCGACCGCGAGTCCGGCTTCACGGCCGAGCGCTGGCGCGCCGAGTTCGAGCCGTACTTCGCGCTGCACGACCGGGTCGAGATCGGCCCGGACGCCCGCGGCCCGAAGATGATCGACATCGTGGAGGAGCGGGAGCGCTGGCTGGTCCGCCAGGTGCTCGACGACCCGTCGGACGACCACGACTGGGCGATCACCGCCGAGATCGACCTGGCCGCGTCCGACGACGCCGGAGAAGCCATGGTGTGGATCACCGGCCTGAGCGATCAACCCTGAGCGATCGGCCCTGACCGTCGACCCTGACCGGCCCTCCGTTCGCGCTCTCGGCGATGGTCGCCGACAATCGTCCCTATCGGGTGAACGCAGTGGCTATGGTGTTCCGTCATTACACGGAGTGAACGAAAGTAGCCTTCGCGTGGGACAGGGGCAGGCGAGTGCGACACGGCGTGTTCGCGGGTCCCGTGCGGAGAGGTGGCCACGGCCGGTGACCGCTGCAGAGGTCGAGGGCGGTGACCCGCTCTGCGTGCAGGCCGTCCTCGAGGCGGACCTGATCCGCGACCGGTGGCTGCCCGAGATCGTCGACGGCGCCAGGTACCTGCCGCTGCCGATGGGCGAGCTACGGCAGCTGATGTGGACCCTCGCCGAGCAGCTCCTCGCCGTCGCCCGGGCGGAGCGCTTCGACCCGGAGGGCGCCCGCCGGGTCGGCCGGGCGCTCGTCGACGCCCACCTCACCGAGCCGGCCGTGCTGGAGCGCACGAACCTGGTGCTCGGCGAGTGCCTCGCCGCCGCCGCGGACACCCCCGGACGGCTGCGCCGCCTGCTGGCGTTGCAGGGGGCGCTCGGGCGCGGATACGCCGATGCCCTGCGACGGCGCACGCTGACCGAGCACGAGACGATCACCACGGCGGCGCTGGCAGCGCGCATCACCGCCGACGAGGCCCGGTGGGCCAGCGAGGCGCGCTTCTCCGCGGTGTTCGACGCCGCGACCGTCGGGATCGTCGTGTTCGCCCTGGACGGCACGTCACTCGAGGCGAACCGGGCGGCCTGCGAGATGGTCGGCCACACCGTCGACGAGCTGCGCACGATGACCGTCGCCCACTTCGTGCCGCCGCACCAGGAGCCGGCGTTCTGGGCCGACCTCCCACGGTTGTGCAAGGGGGCCCTGGACCGGGTCACGGTGGAGCGTCCCTACCAGCGCCCGGACGGGCGGCGCATCTGGGTGGACACGGTCGTGTCCGCCGTCCGGGACGCCGAGGGGCAGGCGCGGTACCTGCTCGCGATGGTCAACGAGATCACCGAGCGGATGGAGTTGCAGCAGCGGCTGACCTACCAGGCCCAGCACGACCCGTTGACCGGTCTGCCGAACCGCTCGTTGTTCTTCGACCGGCTGCGGTCCTCGATGCGCCTGGTCTGCGACGACGGGCCCGGTCCCCGGCCTGGGGTCTGCTACCTGGACCTGGACGGGTTCAAGGTCGTCAACGACACGCTCGGGCACCACACCGGCGATCGGCTGCTGCAGGCCATCGCGGACCGGCTGCGCGACGCGCTCGCACCGCTCGGGCATCTGGTGGCCCGGATGGGCGGCGACGAGTTCGTGGTGCTCGTGGAGCGCTCCCCGGACCGTCAGGCGCTGGAGGACGTGGCCACGCTCGCGCTGGATACCATCCGCGTCCCGGTCCACATCGACGAGCACGTCGTGGCGATCTCGGCCAGCGTCGGCGTCGTGCGGCACGAGGGCGACACCGGCCCTGAAGAGCTGATGAAGGCGGCCGACACCACGCTCTACTCGGCCAAGCACGCCGGCCGCGGCCGGTACGCGGTGTTCGACCCGGAGCGGCACCGTTCGGACGTGCTGCGGTTCGAGCTGTCCGCGCAGATGCCCGAGGCGCTGCGACGCGACGATTTCCGGGTCGTCTACCAGCCGCTGGTGCGTCTGGCCGACGAGCAGACGGTCGGGGTGGAGGCGCTGGTGCGCTGGCAGCACCCGGACGGCGAGCTGATCGGGCCGGACCGGTTCATCCCGCTGGCCGAGGAGACCGGGCTGGTCATCCCGCTGGGCCGCCGGGTGCTGCACGAGGCCTGCCGGCAGGCCCGCAACTGGCGCGACGCCGGGCACGACCTGATCATCAGCGTGAACGTCGCGGCCCGGCAGATGAGCGAGAACGACCTGGTCGGCGACATCGCCACGGTGCTCGCGGAGTACGACATGCCGGCGGAGCTGCTCCAGCTCGAACTCACCGAGCGGGACCTGATGGGCACCCCGGGCCGGCCCGCGGCGGCGCTCAAGGAGCTCGCCGCGATGGGCGTGCAGATCGCGATCGACGACTTCGGGACCGGCTACTCGAACCTGTCCTACCTGCGCCAGCTGCCGGTGCACAACCTGAAGCTTGCCGGCAACTTCGTGGCCGGGTCCGCCGACCGGGACGACGTGATCCTGCGGGCACTGGTCAAGCTGGCCCGTTCCCTCGCCCTCGACGTCACCGCCGAGGCCGTCGAGACCCGTGAGCAGGCCGAACGCCTGCGCTCCTACGGCTGCACGAACGCCCAGGGCTGGTACTACGCCCCCGCGGTGTCCGCCGAACGGGTCCCGGACCTGGTCCGGAACCCGTTCGTGCGCTGACCCGTTCGTGCGCTGACGCGCCTGTGCGCGGTTATCGCTGCCCTGGCAACGATATCCGCGCACGAGCGCCGGAGGCGCCTATCAGCGCTGATGATCGTTCCGCAAGCTTCTCTCAGCGCTGATGATCGTTCCGCAAGCTTCTCTCAGCGCTGATGATCGTTCCGCAAGCTTCTCTCAGCCGTTCTGCTCGTCCCGCCAGGCGATCCAGTCCTTCAGCGTGCCCAGGTCGTAGTCCGGGCCGTCCTGCCCGATGGTGAACAGCCGCGCACCGGCGTCGAAGAGCGCCTGTCCGTTCTCGGCCGGGGAGCCCTGCACGCCGACCGAGCGCTCGATCTCGGCCGGGTCCCGCCCGATGTCGCGGCAGTGCTTGTCGAGCACGCCGGACTTGTGCGTGAACGTCTCGACGTCGCCGAAGCCGTGCCAGATCGTGGCGTGCTCGGCCGTGTAGCGCAGCGTCTTCTTCTCCCCGCCGCCGCCGATCAGCACCGGGATGTCGCGGGTCGGTGCGGGGTTGAGCTTGCCCCAGCGCTCGCGGATGCGCGGCAGGGCCTTGCCCAGCTCGGTGAGCCGGCCCCCGGCGGTGCCGAACTCGTAGCCGTACTCGTCGTAGTCGCGCTGGAACCACCCGGAACCGATGCCCAGGATCAACCGGCCCGCGGAGATGTGGTCGACGGTGCGGGCCATGTCGGCCAGCAGCTCCGGGTTGCGGTAGCTGTTGCAGGTGACCAGGGCGCCGATCTCCACCCGGGAGGTGGCCTCGGCCCAGGCGCCGAGCATCGTCCAGCACTCGAAGTGCCGTCCGTCGGGCTCCCCGTACAGCGGGAAGAAGTGGTCCCAGTTGAAGACGATGTCGACGCCGGCCTCCTCGGCGGCGGCGACCGTGTGTCGGATCCCGGAGTAGTCGGCGTGCTGGGGCTGCAGCTGCAGCCCGATACGGACGGGTCGATCGGTGGTCATGATCCCATTCTGGTCCAGTTCGGACGGGCCGACATCTCGGGCGGCCCAGCGCGACACCGTCCCCGTCCGATCGTCGGGTCAGAGGCGGCGCAGTCCGGACAGGACCCGGTCCAGCAGCGCCAGGTCCGGGCCGGTGGCGGCGTCCACGCCGACGTGCACCCGCAGGCGTCCCTCGGTGGCCAGGTCGTCGATCAGCACCCGGGCCACCCCGAGCGGTACCTCGGCGAGGGCGGCAACCTCGCTGACCGAGCGCGGACGGCGGCACAGCTCCAGCACCGAGCGTCGTTCGCCGACGTCATCGCAGGGGCCTTCGGTGCTGCCGGAGCCGATAGGACCGCCGGGGCCGCCGGTGCACGACACCAGGGTCTCGATCCGCAGTTCGGTCCGGGCGCGGGTGCGTCCGCCGGTCATGACGTAGGGCCGCACCGAGCGGGTGCCGGCCCGGTCCGGCGCGGGGTCGTCGACGAACCGGGGCATCGGCCTCGTCTCCCACTCCCGCCCCAGCTCGGACGGCGGTCCGGCGGGCATCCCCGGCGGGCGAGGGTCCGGGGCGCTCGGTGTCGCGACCGGTTCCGACCGCGCGGCGGACTTCTCGGCGCGCTTGCGCTTCTGACGGGCGTGGCCCCCGAAGCGGGCACCGGTGGGCAGGGTGACCTCGTCCCCCTGCGCCGGTACCGGGGGTGTCGCCACGTCGACGGGTCCGGGCTCGTCGGGCCGGTGCCCGTGCGGGTACGGCGGGTCCGGCGTGTGCTCGGCCCGGCGGGCGGGCGCGCCGAACCGGGCACCGGTACGACCGGTCTCCGAACGGCCCATCTCCACCTCACTCGTCACGGTCGAAGGGTGTCCGAATATGCACCGGACGTGCTACGGGCCCGTATCCCGGATGTGACAAGGATGTGACGGCAACGGTCGGCGGAGACATCATCCGGCCGTGAGCAGCTCGCTCATCGCGTTCAGCGCGTCGGCCGTTGCCCGTTCGGCCGCGTCGACGACGCCGAGGAACGCCGCGTAGCCGTGGATCAGCCCCGGTCCCGGGATCCGCCGCACCGTGACGCCGGAGCGTTCCAGCAGGTCGGCGTAGGCCAGGCCCTCGTCGCGCAGCGGGTCGAACTCGGCGGTGGCCACGACGGCCGGTGCGACGCCGCGCACGTCGGCTGCCAGCAGGTCGACCTGCGGGTCGTCGGAGCCGCCGGGCAGGTACTGGTCGTAGAACCAGCGCACGTCGGTCGCGGTGAGGAAGTAGCCCTCGCCGTTCTCGGTGACCGAGGGCCGCGCCTGTGACGGGTCCGTCGACGGGTAGAACAGCAACTGCGCGACGATCGCCGGCCCGCCGTCGCGGGCGCGCAACGCGAGTCCGGCGGCCAGGCTCGCCCCGGCGCTGTCGCCGGCCACCCCGATCGGCCGGTCCGGGAACCACGACGACACCGCTCGCAGCGCCGACTGCGCGTCGTCCAGCGGCGCGGGGTGCGGGTGCTCCGGGGCGAGGCGGTAGTCCACGGAGACGACGACGGCGCCGATCGCGTTCGCGACCCGCCGGCAGAGCGGGTCGTGGGTGTCCAGGTCCCCGCGGACCCACCCCCCCCCCTGCCGCCCCCCCCGCACCCCCCCGCGGTCGGTCGGCGGCCGG
>JAKDNL010000028.1 GCA_030451825.1 Pseudonocardia sp.
CTCAGCTCATGTGGGGTCTGTGCCCCGCGTCGCGCTGCGCCCTACCCCTGGCTGGCACAGACAGAGTATGCGAGAACTATGCGAATTACAATGCTTTATCTATGCGCCACTAGACAGGCTGCACGGAGAAGTACAGACTGATCGTAGTGCATACCTCTGGCATGGAAGGCGCATCATGCGACTCACGCTCATGGCGAAAGACTCAGGCAGTGGCGAGGTCGGCTGCCCGTCGGTACACCGTGAGGAGGACACGGGCCGGCTGCTCTTCCAGGGGGAGGGGGTCGACATGGCCCACCTGCCGAACGCGCTTCCCGGCGAGCAGGCCGTCGTGCTTGACGAGGTCATCGTCCGCGACGCCGTCCGTGCGCTCGGCTGGCTGTGACCTCGACCGACTCGCTCGTGGCTGCGTTCGATACCGCCGAGCACTCAATTTTCCGCCTGGAGCGACTCCAGCACTATGCCGGCGATCCGAACTTCGATCGGTTCCTCGCGGGCGAGCCCTGGCAGGACACGGAGTCGAAACGGCATTGGGTCGACCTCGTCCAGCGGCGGGCTGCCTGCGGCGTGGCGATGCAGCGGGTACACGTCGTCGACCGGCCGTGGTCGGATTACATGCGCTTCGAGATCACCTGGTCCTACCCGCACAACGTGCGTGCGGGCGAGGATGTCCGGATCACAGCCGAGGCGCGCGAGGCATACGGCGCAGTCGGCGATTTCTGGATGGTCGACGACCACAACGTCTGGGCGATGCGCTACGACCCCGCCGGTCAGCTCACATCGGTCGAGGACATGTCCGCGGACGCTGCTTTCATTGTCGCGTGCCGCGAAGCGAAGACCATTGCCCTCACGTCCAGCGAACCACTGATACGAGTGACAGCGACGCTGTGACCTGCGGGGGGCAACGATGACCCACCCGGACCGCGACATGCTCGCCCGCCAGTTGCGGGACCTGCGGGCGCCCAGGTTCCGGTCCGGGTCAGCACTCGCTCGTCACCTCGGCTGGGCCCAGAGCAAGGTTTCCCGGATCGAGAACGGCCAGCAGCTCCCCTCCCGCACCGATCTGGACCAATGGGCAGAGGCCATCGGCACTCACGCCGCCGAGCTCCACGACCTCCTCGATCGTGCACACGTCCAGACTGTCTCCACACGGGCCGCGGTCCGTAGCCAACGCGGGCTGCCCGGCGCCCAAGCCGACCTGGGCCTGCTCGAAGAGACCTCAGCACGGATCGCCGAGTACCAGCCGCACATGGTTCCCGGTCTCGCCCAGACGGCTGGCTACGCTCGGGCCTGGCTCTCCCAGCCCGACCGCCCCACCACCGTCGACGTCCTGGATATCGAGGGCATCGTCGAGGCTCGCCTCGCACGGCAGCGGCTGTTGTACGGCGAGCGCCGCGTCACGCTCGCGATGGGTATCGGCGCACTTGAGCGTGTTCACGGCGACGTCGCTGTGCAGCGTCAGCAGCTCAGCCATCTGCAGGTGATCGCCGAGTTGCCCGCCGTCGAACTTCTGATCGAGCCCGCGGCCGCGGCGATGGCCACGGTGCGCGGGTTCGAGTTACTTGACGACCGAGTCATCCTCGAGGACACCGACGGCGCTCGGCATCTGACCGACGAAGCCGTGGTCGCTCGTTTCGCGACATCTCTCGATGCGCTTCGCAAACGTGCTCTAGCCGGTTGTGAGGCTCTGTCGGCCATTGATGCGATCGCTGCACGCCTGTAGCGGGCCGCGCTCGTCGCGGAGCTGGCCCGCCAGGACAACTCGGCCACAACGTGAGTGGGACGACCTACTCGGTCGGCGGACCATGTCCAGCGCCCACGTGACCCGGGCCTGCTGGCAGCGGCCCGCCACATGATCGGCGACTGGGTCCCGATCTGCCGATCACCAACCCGGATTCAGGGCAGCGGCTCGATATCGATCCCGACTCCGGAGCTGATGTCGCGATAGCGCGATGCGTCCCCCGTGACCAGAGGCCACCCGCGGTCGGACGCGCACAGCAGGGCATGCGCGTCGAGCGGATCGAGCCCCATTCCGCCGACCGCGCGGGCTCGAGTGGCATCGAGGTCGTCGACGACGGTCACCGGCAGCCCCAGCAGGACGTCGATTACCGGATGGTCCCGCTCGGTCAACCGCGACCACGCGCCGGCGACGGCGCTGGACGGCACGACCAGGACCAGGCCTTCCTCGACCGCGGTCCAGACGAGGGCCTGTGCATAGACCGACGTGCGGGACGCGATGGCGATCAGCGCCGCGGCGTCCAGGACGCGGCCACCGATCACCCGGCTGTCGTTCCGGGGGGCAGTCCGAGGTCGCGCCGCACGGCGTCGAACGCGTCCTGCGGCGGGCGACCGCCCAGGGCGCGCTCGAGCTCGGCGAGCCCCCTGGCACGGGAGAGCTGCGTGCGCAGGGCATCCGCGACGAATGCCGACAGGCTCGCGGCCTGGCCGGCGTTCACGACGCCACGGGCATCGTCGAGCAACTCGGGCGGCAGACTCACCGTCACACGCTCAGCGCTCATACCGAAAGCGTACAAGCGTCATACCGTCGTTGTCGACTCTGCGGCGGCCCGCCGTGCACGTCGGCCCGCCCGGCCGGGGCGGATTGGCGGATCGTACGAACTCACGGCCCGGGCGGGGGCAGTCGTTCGTCGTTCCGGTGGGTGCCGGGCCCGCGTGCCGCGAGGGCATGGTGACGGCGATCCCATCCGGCCCCCTGCGAGGTGTCCCGTGCGCGGAACCGTCAAACGCCGCCCCCATCCCGTCGACGAAGTGCTCCCGGCCCCGAAGCTCGCCGTCTACGGCATCCAGCACGTGCTGGCGTTCTACGCCGGGGCGGTGATCGTCCCGATCCTGCTGGCCGGGGCGATCGGGCTGTCCGACGAAGAACTCATCCACCTGATCAACGCCGACCTGTTCACCTGCGGCATCGCCTCGATCATCCAGTCGATCGGGTTCTGGAAGGTGGGCGTGCGGCTGCCGCTGCTCCAGGGCGTCACGTTCACCGCCGTCTCGCCGATGATCGCGATCGGGATGGCGGCCGGCGGCGGGACCCAGGGACTGCTCACGATCTACGGGTCGGTGATCGTCGCCGGGCTGGCCACTTTCTTCATCGCCCCGTACTTCTCGAAGCTGATCCGCTTCTTCCCGCCGGTCGTCACCGGCTCGGTGATCACGATCATCGGACTGGCGCTGCTGCCGGTGGCCGCGCAGGACGCCGTCGGCGGGGCCGAGTCGCCGGATCCGGGCAACCCGGTGAACCTGGCGCTCGCGCTGGGCACGCTCGCGGTGATCGTCCTGATCCAGCGGGTGTTCCGCGGGTTCATGGCCACGGTCGCGGTGCTGGTCGGCCTGGTGCTGGGCACCGTGGTGGCCTGGGCGGCCGGGTTGGTGGAGTTCGCCTCGGTCGGGGAGTCGTCCTGGGTGGGCGTCACGACGCCGTTCTACTTCGGCTGGCCGCAGTTCAGCATCGCCGCCGTCGTGTCGATGATCGTGGTCATGCTGATCACCGCGGTGGAGACGACCGGTGATGTCTTCGCGACCGGGGAGATCGTGGACAAGCGGGTCGGGCGCGACGACGTCGCCCGCGCGCTGCGCGCCGACGGCCTGGCCACCACGATCGGCGGCGTCCTGAACTCCTTCCCCTACACCTGCTTCGCGGAGAACGTCGGCCTGGTGCGGCTGACCCGGGTGAAGAGCCGCTACGTGGTGGCCGCCGCGGGCGTGTTCATGATCCTGATCGGGCTGGTGCCGAAGGCCGGCGCGGTGGTGGCCGCGGTCCCGCATCCCGTGCTCGGCGGTGCGGCGCTGGCGATGTTCGCGACGGTGGCCGTGGTCGGGATCCAGACCCTGGCCCGGGTCGACTTCAACGACCACCGCAACGTCGTGATCATCGCTTCCAGCCTGGGTGTGGCCGTGTTCGTCACCGTCCAGCCCGACGTCGCGCAGGCGCTGCCGTCGTGGGCGCAGATCCTGTTCGGGTCCGGCATCACGGTGGGCAGCCTGACCGCGATCGTGCTCAACGTCGTGTTCCACCACGTCGGCCGGGGCCGCGGGCCCGCGATCGCCGGCCCGCCCGGGGACACCGTCCGCCTCTCCGAGGTGAACGCGATGGACCGGGACACGTTCGTCGCGACGTTCGGCCGGCTGTTCCAGGGCCCGACCGGCACGCTCTCGCGGGCCTACGACCGTCGCCCGTTCGCCGACACCACGGAGCTGCGCTCGGCGTTTCAGGAGTCCCTGTTCTCCGGGCCGGAGGCCGAGCAGCGCGAGCTGATGGCGCACTACCCGGACCTGGGCGGGGACACCGTGGCCGAGGGCGACGCCGGTGAGGACTCGGAGCGCGACCAGGCCTGCGCCGGGCTGACCCGGCTGGCCGACACCGACCGCGAGGAGTTCGCCGACCTGGCCGCGGCCTACCGCGAGCGGTTCGGCATCCCGCTGATCGTCTGCGTGCGCGAGGCGCACGACCGGGCCGGGATCCTGCGCGACGGCACCCGGCGGCTGGACAACTCCGCCGCCCAGGAGCACGCCGCCGCACTGATCGAGATCGCGAAGGTGGCGAACCACCGGTTCGCGGACCTGGTGGCCGAGGCCAACCCGATCCAGAGTGCCCGGGTGCGCAGTGCAGGCCGGTGACGACCCGGCTGCCACAGAGGCTCCGGGGACGAGGGGGACGAGGGGGACGAGATGAACATCCAGGAGTTCGACGGCCTGGCGGAGGGCGACGCGTGTCGCGAGCTGCTGGCGGTCTGTGCGGCGCCCCGGTGGGCGGGGGCGGTCGTGGCCGGGCGGCCGTACCGGTCGGCGGCGGCCCTGCAGTCCGCCGCCGCCACGGCGCTGCAGGACGGGGACCTCGACGACGCGATGTCGGGCCATCCCCGGATCGGGGACCGCGGTGCGGGCGGGCGCTCGGGCGGCGAGCAGTCCCGGGTGAGCGCGGCCGGGGACGACGTCCGGGCGGCGCTCGCGGAGGGCAACGCCGAGTATGAGCGCCGGTTCGGGCACGTCTACCTGGTCTGCGCTGCCGGGCGCAGCGCCGGGGACCTGCTGGCCACGCTGCGCACCCGTCTGGGCAACGACCCCGGCGCCGAGCGCGCCGTCGCGCTGGGCGAGCTCGCCGACATCAACCGGCTGCGGCTGGCCGACCTGGTGCGGGAGGGTGCGGCATGAACCCCCCGACCGGCACCGGCAGCGCCGCGATGACCCTGTCCACGCACGTCCTCGACGCGGTGTCCGGGAGCCCGGCCGTCGGCGTCGCCGTCACCCTGGAGCACGCCGGAGAGGTCGTGGCCACCGCCCGCACCGACGACGACGGCCGCGTCCGCGACCTCGGCCCGCTCGGCACCGGCACGCACCGGATCACGTTCGACACCGGCGGCTGGTTCGCCGCCACCGGGCAGGCGGCCTTCTACCCCGAGGTGAGCGTCGCGTTCACCGTCACCGACCCGGCGGCACATCACCACGTGCCGCTGCTGCTGTCCCCGTTCGCCTACTCGACCTACCGCGGGAGCTGAAGACATGGGCATCGTCCTGGGCGCCAACCAGTACGGGAAGGCGGAGAACCGGCTCGTCCGGATCCACCGCGCCACCGACCGGCACGAGATCCGCGACGTCACGATCTCCACCGCGCTACGCGGGGACTTCACCGACGCGCACAGCAGCGGGGACCAGTCGCGGGTGCTGCCGACCGACACCCAGAAGAACACCTGCTACGCGTTCGCCCGCGAACACGGCCTGGACCAGATCGAGGACTTCGCGCTCGCGCTGGCCCGGCACTTCGTCGCTGACGTGGCCCCGGTGACCGGGGCGACGATCACGATCGACGAGCTGGGCTGGGAGCGGGCCGCCGTCGGCGAGAACGGGCACGACCACACCTGGGTCCGCACCGGGCCGGAGGTGCGCACCGCCGAGGTGACGATCGACGGCGACGACGAGCACGTCGTGTCCGGTCTGAAGGACCTGGTGCTGCTCAAATCCACCGGCTCGGAGTTCCGCGACTTCCTCGTCGACGGGTACACGACGCTGCAGCCGACGAACGACCGGATCATGTCCACGTCGCTGGTGGCCCGCTGGGAGCACGCGGGTACGACGGGGGAGTGGGCCAAGACCCATTCGAGCGTGCGGCAGATCCTCGTCGAGCGGTTCGCAGGCGTGCACTCGCTGGCCCTGCAGCAGACGCTGTGGGAGATGGGACGCGCGGTACTCGAGACGCACCCGGACATCACCGCGATCAGCCTGTCCGCGCCGAACAAGCACCACTTCCTCGTCGACCTGGAACCGTTCGGGCTGCAGAACCCGGGCGAGGTGTTCGTCGCGGCCGACCGCCCCTACGGGCTGATCGAGGCCACCGTCACCAGGGACTGACCGGTGGCGGCACGCCATGATCGGCGTAACCGGAACGGAAGCGACGTTCCTGTCGCGTTCCTGCCGATTGCAGCGATCACCCGCCACGCACCGGTGGCTCGATGTCGAGGACGGCAGCCGGCGCGCCCCGTACCGCCACGACCGCGCGAGCAGGTCGGCTACCGACCGTCCTGGCGCTCGATCAGCGTGGTGAGCATGTCGGTGATCTGCTGTTGCCCGGCGGCGGTCTGGTCGAGGCGTCCACGGATCTCGGCGAAGTTCCGGTCGACCTGTTCGAACTGGCGGTCGATCTGGGCGAACCTCTGGTCGATCTGGGCGAATCTCCGGTCGACCTGCGCGAACCCACTCTCGACCCGCGCCTCGAGCCGGTCGAAGCGGGCGGCGGTCTGCACGCCGAGGGCGTTGATCGCCGACCGGTTCACGTCGACCTTGACCGTGAGGTCGGCGAGATCACGGTCGCGCGCGGCCGCGAGGTGCCGGGCCGCAGCCGCGTCGGAGGCGGCCTGTTCCATCCGCACCTCCAGGGCCGTCACCCTGGCCTCGATGTCGGGTGGTTCGGTCATGGGCGCGAGGTTACCGGGGTCCTCGGCCGCGGCGAAGCGCTCGCGGGATCTCCTGTGCGGGCGTGAACACCCGACCCGGCCGTTCAGCGGGACCGCAGGGCGAGGTAGAGATCGACCCGGTCCGGGAAGTGGCCCAGGCTGCGGCCGGTGAGCTCCTCCACCCGCCCGATCCGGTAGCGCACGGTGTTGACGTGCAGGTGTAGCCGCTCCGCCGTACGGCTCCAGGAGCCGGCCTGGTCCAGGAACGCGACGAGCGTGTCGCACAGCCCGGCTCCGGTGCGGGCGTCGTAGTCGAGCACGGGGCCGAGCACCTGCGCGGCGAACGCGCGCCGGATCTCGTCCGGGACGCTGGCCAGCAGCCCGACGTGCGAGGTCACCTCGCCCGCGCCGGCCACCGACACAGGGTCCGGGCGGGCCGCGGCGAGGTCGCGGGCGTGCGTGGCCTCGCGCAGCGCGCCGGACAACGCGTCCGGAGCCGCGGGACGCCCGGCGCCGACGTGCAGCCGCAGCGTCCCGAGGCCGGGCGCCAACCGGCGCAACGACTCCAGCACCGGGGAGAGCACGTCGGGGACCGGCCCGGACCCGGGAGCCGCGCCCGGCCCGAGCGCGGCCGGGATCAGCGCGACCGCGGAACCGTCGTGCACACCCACGGCGGCCGGGCCGACCGGCGTGACCACGTCGATCAGGATCGACCGGACGGACTCGGCCAGGTCCGGGCCCCCGCTCAGGCGGGCGACCAGCACGGTCAGGCCGCCGTCCGGGTCGACACCGGCCTGGCGCAGCCGGACCCGGGTCTCGGCCCGGTCGCCCTCGCCCGCGGCGATCCGGGCGACCGCGTCGTCGGCGATCCCGCGGGCGACCCGCATGCCCTCGCGCAGCCGGGCCCGGTCCAGCGCCGCGATCGCGGCCAGCTCCCCGACGGTGTCGGCGACCTCGGAGTCCCACTCGGTGACCGTGCCCTGCACGACCACGAACCACGACGTCAGACGCGCGGTGCCCGGACCGACCGGGAACACCGAGTGCCGCCCGACCACCGCGGGCAGCCGCTCCGCGGACAGGAACGTCGCGACGGCCGCGTCCCGCTCGTCGTCCGGTAGCGGAGGCCCGGCCACCGTGCGGCCGCTGGCGGACAGGACCCGGCAGGTCAGGCCCGTGGCGGCCGAGACCTGCCCGGCCAGCTCGTCGAGCCCGACCCCGCCGGCGACCGCGGAGAGCAGCTGACGCTGCCGCACCAGGGTGTGGGCGAGGCGGTCCCCGCGGGCCGCCGTCAGCGCCCCGATCACGACCTCGGTCAGCGCCGCGAACGAGACGTCCTCGGGCACCGCGAGCAGCACCAGGTCGTGCCGCACACAGGCCGTGACGACGTCGGCCGGGATCTCCCCGAACACCGCCTCGCCCGCGGCCAGCGCGGTCACCCCGGCCGCGGCGACCGCGGCGACGAACCGCTCGGCGTCGCCGTCGGCACGTCGCCACACCAGCCCGCTGATCACCAGCTCCCCGCCGCCCAGATAGCGGCCCGGGTCGATCAGGTCGGTGGTGTAGATCCAGCGCACCGCGTGCTCGAGCGCGCCGTCTCCGGCGTGCAGCACGCGCAGCCGGAGATCCGGCCGCGCCACGAGCTCGCGCAGCAGCATTGGAGGAACCTACAACCCGGACACCCGGAGCGGGGCACGATTCGTCGCGGCGGAGTCTTCTCCGCCGGCACCGGGAACCGCTTCCATTGCGGTATGGACTTCCTGGCACCGACGACGTGGGCGGACGCCCTCGCGGCCAAGGCCGAACACCCGGACGCGGCGCCGGTGGCCGGCGGCACCGACGTGATGGTCGAGCTGAACTTCGACCACCGCCGCCCGCCGGCGCTGCTGGACCTGACCCGGATCCCGGAGCTGCGCGCATGGGACCGGGCCGACGGCCGGATCCGGCTCGGCGCCGGCGTCACCTACGCCCGGATCATCGACGAGCTCGCTCCCGAGCTGCCCGGCCTGGCCATGGCCGCGCGCACGGTCGGCTCCCCACAGATCCGCAACCGGGGCACGGTCGGCGGCAACCTCGGCGCGGCCTCGCCGGCCGGGGACAGCCACCCGCCGCTGCTGGCCTGCGACGCCGTCGTCGAGCTGGCGTCGGTGCGCGGCACCCGTGAGGTTCCGGTCGCGGAGTTCTACACCGGGGTCAAGCGCAACGCCTGCGCCCCGGACGAGCTGATCGCGGCCGTGCACGTGAGCCCGGCCGGCGGCCCGCAGCAGTTCTGCAAGATCGGCACCCGCAACGCCATGGTCATCTCGGTGACCGCGTTCGGGCTGGCCCTGCACCCGCAGCGCCGCGCGGTCGGCGCGGGCATCGGGTCCGCGGCGCCGACGCCGCGCCTGGCCGGGGCCGCCGCGGGCTACCTGGCCGGTGAACTGGACGCGGCCGGGCTCTGGGAGTCGCGCGGGCCGCTGCCCGAGGGGCTGGCCGTGGAGTTCGGCCGCCGGGTGCGCGACGCCGCCGCCCCGATCGACGACGTGCGCGGCAGCGCCGCGTACCGCCTGCACGCGCTCTCGGTGATGGCGCTCCGCGCCGCCACCTGGGCCTGGGACGACTACCGGAGGGCCGCCTGAGATGCGGATAGAACTGACCGTCAACGGAGCCCACCACGAGGCCGACGACGTGTGGGAGGGCGAGAGCCTGCTCTACGCGCTGCGCGAACGGCTCGGCCTGCCGGGCTCGAAGAACGCCTGCGAGCAGGGTGAGTGCGGCTCCTGCACCGTCTACCTGGACGGGCTGCCGGTGTGCTCCTGCCTGGTCGCGGCCGGTCAGGCCGCCGGGCGCGAGGTGGCGACGGTGGAGGGACTGGCCGACGGCGACGAGCTGCACCCGGTGCAGCAGGCCTTCGTCGACAACGGCGCGGTGCAGTGCGGGTTCTGTACGCCGGGACTCGTCGTCACCACGCACGACCTGCTCGAGCGCAACCCGGCACCGTCGGATCCGGAGATCCGGGAGGCACTGGCCGGGAACCTGTGCCGCTGCACCGGCTACGAGAAGATCATGGATGCGGTCAGGACCGCCGCCGCGGGGGCCGAGCGATGATCATCGAGGGCGCGCACGTCGTCACCGTGTCCGGTGACGAGTACCCGGACGGGCACGTCGTCGTCGAGGGGAACCGGATCACCGCCGTCGGCCCCGGACCGGCAGCGCGGACCGGGGGAGAGCCGGTCGTGGACGGGCGGGGCTGCCTGCTCACGCCGGGCTTCGTGAACACCCACCACCACCTCTACCAGTGGGTCACCCGCGGCCTGGCCGTGGACTCCACGCTGTTCGAGTGGCTCACCACGCTCTACCCGGTGTGGGCCGGCATCGACGAGCACGCCGTGCACACCGGCGCCACCGGAGCGCTGGCCCGGCTCGCGCTGACCGGGTGCACGACGAGCACCGACCACCACTACGTGTTCCCCCGCGAGGGCGGTGACCTGCTCGGCGCCGAGATCGCGGCGGCATCCGATGTGGGGCTGCGGTTCCACCCGACGCGCGGCTCGATGGACCTCGGACGCCGCGACGGCGGGCTTCCGCCGGACGGGGTCGTCGAGGACCGGGACGCGATCCTGGCCGCCTCGGCGGACGCGGTGCGGCGCTGGCACGACCCGTCGCCGGACGCGATGGTGCGGATCGCGCTCGCGCCCTGCTCGCCGTTCTCGGTGACCGGGGAGCTGATGCGATTCTCCGCCGAGCTGGCCCGCGAGCTCGGGGTCCGGCTGCACACCCACCTGGCCGAGACCTCCGACGAGGAGGACTTCTGCCGGGAGCGGTTCGGCTGCTCCCCGCTGGACTACGTCGAGGGCCTGGGCTGGACCGGCGAGGACGTGTGGTTCGCGCACGCCGTGCACCTCGACGACGCCGCCGTGAAGAAGATCGGCGCCACCGGAACCGGCGTCGCGCACTGCCCCAGCTCCAACGCGCGGCTGGGGGCCGGCATCGCCCGCACCCGCGATCTCCGTGACGCCGGCGCCGTGGTCGGGCTCGGGGTGGACGGGGCGGCCTCGAACGAGGCGTCGAGCCTGCTCGAGGAGGTACGGCACGCCGTCCTGTTCGCCCGGGCCGTGGGCGGGCCGACGGCGCTGACCGTGCGGGACGCGCTGGAGCTGGCCACGCTCGGCGGGGCCGGCGCGCTGGGACGGGCCGGCGAGATCGGCTCGCTGGAGGTCGGCAAGCTCGCCGACCTGGCGCTGTGGCGCCTGGACGGGCTCGCGCACGCCGACGTCGCCGACCCGGTCGCGGCGCTCGTGCTCAGCTCCCCGCCGCCGCTGCAGCTGCTGCTCGTGAACGGGCGCCCGGTCGTCGAACGCGACCGCGTGCTGACCGTGGACACCGACACCGTGGCGCGGGACTGCGCCGCCGTGCACCGCACCCTGCTGGAGAAGGCCTCATGACGACCACCGAGCGACCCACCGTCACGGCGACGACTCCGTCCACGACCGGCCGGATCGGGGACAGCCCGCTCCGCCCGGACGGCAGGCAGAAGGTCACCGGCGAGTTCGCCTACTCCTCGGACCTGTGGCACGAGGACATGTGCTGGGGCGTCACGCTGCGCAGCCCGCACCCGCACGCCCGGATCCGCTCCATCGACACCACCGACGCGCTGACCGTGCCGGGCGTGCACGCCGTGCTCACCTCCGGCGACGTGCCCGGCCTGAACCGGGTCGGGCTCGAACACCTGGACCAGCCGTGCCTGGCCGAGGACGTCGTCCGGTTCCAGGGCGAGCCGGTCGCGCTCGTCGCGGCCGATCACCCGGAGACGGCGCGCCGGGCCGCGAAGCGGATCGTGGTCGACTACGAGGTGCTGCCCGCGGTCACCGACCCACGGCGCGCCCTCGACGAGGACGCGCCGGAGGTGCACGCCGGGCACGAGGGCGGGAACCTGGTGCGCGAGGTGCGCATCAGGCGTGGTGGCCCGGCACCGCAGGCCCCGGTCGTGGTCGCGCTCGACTTCGAGGTCGGCATGCAGGACCAGGCGTTCCTCGGCCCGGAGTCCGGCCTGGCCGTCCCGGACGGCGAGGGCGGGCTCGACCTCTACGTCGCCACCCAGTGGCTGCACGTGGATCAGCAGCAGGTCTGCCGGGTCCTCGGGCTCACCCCGGAGATGGCCAGGCTGCACCTGGCTGGCGTCGGCGGCGCGTTCGGCGGACGCGAGGACCTGTCCATCCACGTGCACGCCTGCCTGCTCGCGCTGCGCACCGGCAAGCCGGTGAAGATGAGCTACGCCCGCGACGAGTCGTTCTTCGGGCACGTGCACCGCCACCCCGCGTGGCTGCGCTACGAGTTCGGCGCCGAGCCGGACGGCACGCTGGTCTACGGCAATGCCGACATCCTGTTCGACGGCGGCGCGTACGCCTCCTCGACCGGCGCCGTCGTCGGCAACGGCGGCACGCTGGGCCTGGGGCCGTACAACGTCCCGAGCGTGCACGTCGACGCCCGCGGGGTGTACACGAACAACCCGCCGTGCGGGGCCATGCGCGGTTTCGGCTGCGTGCAGGCCGCGTTCGCGCACGAGGCGCTGATGGACGCCCTCGCCGACCGGGTCGGGGTGGACCGCGTCGAGCTGCGCGCCCGCAACGGCATGCGCGAGGGCGACCGCAACATCACCGGCCAGCTGATCGACTCCGCGGCGCCGGTGGCGGAGCTGATCGGCCGGGTCCGGGACAT
The DNA here is from genome assembly GCA_030451825.1 of Pseudonocardia sp. Taxonomy (GTDB): domain Bacteria; phylum Actinomycetota; class Actinomycetes; order Mycobacteriales; family Pseudonocardiaceae; genus Pseudonocardia. Next base: position 12,600 of record JAKDNL010000028.1, read on the forward strand.
GCCGCTGCCCGTGCCGCGTGGCGCGGATACCGAGTGGAGCGCACGCGGAACGAGCGTCGGCACCGACCTGCGGGACCTGCCCGGCGGGGTATCGAACACCACGCACGGCGAGGGTGTCGTGCGCGGCGTCGGGTACGCCGTCACCTACAAGAACATCGGGTTCTCCGAGGGCTTCGACGACTACTCCACCGCCCGGGTGCGGCTGGAGGTCCTCGCCGGCGAACCGGTCGCGACCGTGCAGACCGCGGCCGCCGAGGTCGGGCAGGGGCTGATCACGGTCGAGCAGCAGATCTGCCGCACCGAGCTGGGTGTGGACCGGGTCGTCGTGCACCCGACGGACACCTCGGTCGGCTCCGGCGGCTCCACCTCGGCCTCGCGCCAGACCTACGTGACCGGGGGAGCGGTGCGCGCGGCCTGTGAGGCCGTCCGGGCGCGGGTGCTGGCCCGGGCCGCGGCCCTCGCCGGGCCCACCGGCCGCAGCGAGCTGCGGCTGGACGGCGACAAGATCGTCGGAGTGGCCGGCGAGGTCGTGGCGGGCCTGGCCGACGTGCTCGGCACCGACGCCGTCGACGAGACCGTCGAGTGGCGGCACCGGCCGACCTACGAGATCGACCCGGAGACCGGCCAGGGGGACGCGCACGTGCAGTACGCGTTCTCCGCGCACCGCGCCGTCGTCGACGTCGACGTCGAGCTCGGCCTGGTCAAGGTCGTCGCCCTGGACGCCGCGCAGGACGTCGGGCGCGCGATCAATCCGGACGCCGTCGTCGGGCAGATCCAGGGCGGGTCGGTGCAGGGCATGGGCCTGGCACTGATGGAGGAGGTGGTGGTCACCGACGGGCGGGTGCGCAACCCGTCGTTCACCGACTACCTGATCCCGACGATCCTGGACACCCCGCCGATGCGGATCGAGGTCCTGGAGTACCCGGACCCGCACGCCCCCTACGGCGTACGCGGGGTCGGGGAGCCGCCGACGATCTCCAGCGGTCCCGCGGTGGCCGCCGCGATCCGGGCCGCGACGGGGCGGGACCTGCGCCGCGTGCCGGTGCGCCCGGAGCACATCACCGGGGTGTGAGGCGGGGTGTGAGCCGCCCGCCCGGCGCCGCAGGCGGGCGACTACCCGGTGGTATCCCTCAGCGGCCCGGTGCGGGCATCCCCGGCACGAACCGGGGTGTCCGGGCGGCGTACTCGGCGTACTCGGGCAGCGCCCGACGCAGGTCGTGCTCCTCGAACCGCACCGCGACGATGATGTAGCCGCTGGCGACCGCGGCGAACAGCAGGTGGCCCCAGGTCATGGTCGGGGTCGCCCAGAACGCGATGAAGAACCCCGTCATGATCGGGTGCCGGACGACCCGGTAGAGCATCGACGCCCCGAAGCCGAGCGGGGCCGGGTCCATCGCCCGGGCCCGCCGGTAGACCTGGCGCAGCCCGAACAGATCGAAGTGGTTGATCATGAAGGTCGAGAGGACGACCAGGCCCCAGCCGGCCAGGTACACGGCCCAGAGCACGTCTCGTGCCGCTGTCGGTTCGACGTCCCACACGGTCGCCGGCAGCGGTTGCCACAGCCAGAAGATGCCGAGCAGGATCAGGCTGGACAGCAGTACGTAGGTGCTGCGCTCGATGGACGCGGGCACGAACCGGGTCCACCGGCGCTTGAATGCGGGTCGAGCCATGACGCTGTGTTGGATCGCGAACGCTGACAACAGCAGCAGGTCGATGATCACCGCTGGCCACGCCGCGCCGGTGATCCGTCCGCTGTCGACGGTGTAGGGCACGACGACATCGGCCAGGAAGGCGATCGCGTAGAGCACCGACACCAGGAACAGCAGGTAGGCGAGCGCTCCGTAGCCGAGCACGCCGATCGCGCCGGCACCGCTGGGGCGGCCGTCGGTGAGCGGGCTGCCAGTCGCACTGGACATGAAGCTTCACCTTTCGAGATCCGCTTGAGCCGATCGGGTTGCCGGCTGCGGGTTGCGAGGCTCAGTAGCTGAACGTCGTGGCGCCGTCGCCGATCCAGCGCCACATCGGCACCGTGCCGCCGATCTCTGCACCCTCGACCAGCGAGTTCTCGTCAAGCTGCTTGGCCGTGAAACAGATGGGGCAGACCAGGAATGTGCCGCCCGCGGTGTGGTAGCGCTGCAGAAGCTCGGCAAGTGGCGGGCAGCCCGCGCAGGCCGTGCCAGTGGCGACGCCGGTGACCGCGAGGCGCACCGCCTCCTTGGTGAGGAACATCAGCGTCGGTCTGCCCTCCTCGGCCGCCCCCACAGCGACCAGGAACGCCACCGTCACCCGTTCCGAGTCCTCCAGGCCGGTCGTCAAGTTGATCACTGCCTTGCCTGCCATGGTCCTCGCCCTCCCTCGTCCGACGTGCCTGTCAAGGGAGAGAGTCAGGCCGTGGGTGCGGTGTGGCTAGTACTGTTTTTGTAGCGGGGGTCGGAGGGTGCGATGAAGCGCTACGGTCAGTACTGCCCGGTGTCCCGGGCCGCGGAGGTCCTCGGCGAGCGGTGGACGCTGCTGGTGATCCGCGAGCTGCTCTGGGGCAACGAGCGGTTCAACGCGATCGCTCGCGGGGTGCCGCGGATGTCGGCGTCGTTGCTCTCGGCGCGGCTGCGCGAGCTGCAGCGGAGCGGACTGGTGCAGCGCGACATCGTGGACGGTGAGCCGCGTTACCGGCTCACCGCGGCCAGCGCCGAGTTGCTGCCGATCCTCGAGCAGATCGGGATGTGGGGCCAGCGCTGGATGCAGCGGCTGCGGCCCGAGGACCTCGACCCGACGCTGCTCATGCTCGACATGAGCCGGGAGATCGACTCGGGGCGGCTGCCCGAGCGAGCGGTCACGGTCGTGCTGGAACTGGCCGGGGCGCCGGCGCACCAGGAGCGGTGGTGGCTGGTGCTGTCCCGGGCCGGGGTCGACGTGTGCGATACCGATCCCGGCTTCCCGGTCGCGGTGTGGGCCCATACCGACCTTGCGACGCTCACCGGGATCTGGCTCGGCGACGTTTCCTGGGAGCAAGCTCTGCGAGATGAGACGCTGTGGCTCGACGGAGACGCCACCGCCCGCCGTGCGCTACCGCGCTGGCTCGGGGTCAGCCGGTTCGCCGCCGTCGAGCGCGCCACGGTGTCGCTACCGCGCTAGTGGTCCTGCTCGCAGGTTCGTGAGGTGTATCGCGGGAGGCTTCTGCTGTCGTCAGCCGTCCAGCCACGTCGTACCGCGCCACGAACCTGCGCCATGATCACCGTCGTGGGACCGAGAATCGCGGCATACATCGCTGCGGGTCCTGGCGGGTGATCAGTACACCAGCGGCGGCACCGCGCTCGAGATGCACGTCAGCGTTAATCGATCTCGCCTGAACGACAGGTGGTGTGCAGGTGATCATGCTCGCGCGACGCGGGCCGGTCAGGCGGTGAGTGCCGCGACGAGCGCGCGGGCTGTCACCTCGCCGTCGTGCCCGACGCCGTTGACGAACAACGTCGGGGTGCCGCGGACGCCGCTGCGCACCGCGGCGTTGAAGTCGGCCTCGACCCGGTCCTCGACCAGCCGGGTCGCGGGCCACACCACCCGGTCCGGGTCCACGCCGGCGACCAGGGCGTGCTCGCGCAGGTCGGGCTGGGTGAGCCGGGGCGGGCCGGGGGAGTAGAGCGAGGTGTGCATCGGCCAGAAGCGGCCGTCCAGTGCCGCCATCTCCGACGCGGTCGCGGCGGCCAGCGCGTGCGGGTGGACCTCGTAGAGCGGGAACTGCCGGAAGACGAAGCGCAGACGCTGTCCCAGCTGCGCCCGGACCTCGTCGATGACCGGGGCGGCGTCGCGGCAGTAGGGGCACTCGAAGTCGCCGTACTCGACGAGGGTGAGCTCGGCCTCCAGCGGACCCTGGACGTGGTCGTGCGCTCCGACCGGCGGGTCGAGCTCGGTGATCGTGGCCTCCTCGGACGAGCGGCTGACGCCGGGGCAGGATGACGGCGTGAGCGTGACGACCCTAGCCGAGCGCGGCGAGCTCTCCCGGGCCGCTCGCGAGTTCCTCAGCACGGAGTCCGGCTCGGCCGTGCTGCTCATCGGGGCCGCTGTGACCGCGCTGCTCTGGGCGAACCTCGTGCCGGGGTACGAGGCCGTCTGGCACACCGAGCTCTCGGTGGGCCTCGGCGGCGCCGGGATCGCGCTCGACCTGCGGCACTGGGTCAACGACGGGCTGATGGTGCTGTTCTTCCTCGCCGTCGGGCTCGAGATCTCCCGGGAGACCACGCTGGGCGAGCTGCGGGGCGTGCGCGCGATCGCCGCGCCGGCGGCCGCAGCGGTCGGCGGGCTCGTCGTCCCGGCCCTGGTCTTCCTGGCGTTCACCGCGGGCACCGAGGCCCAGAACGCCTGGGGCATCGCGATCTCCACCGACACCGCCGTGCTGCTCGGGGTGCTCGCGCTCGTCGGCCCCCGGTGCCCGGACCAGCTGCGCGTGTTCCTGCTGGCGCTGGCGATCGTCGACGACATCGGCGCCGTCGCGGCCATCGCGATCTTCTACACCGAGAGCATCGACGTGACGGCGCTGCTGGTCGCGCTGGCCCTGTTCGTGGCGCTGCTCGGAATGCGGTACGTCCGGTTCTGGCGCACTCCGTTCTACGCCGCGATCGGCGTCGTGATGTGGGTGGCGGTGCTGCGCTCGGGGCTGCACCCGAGCGTCCTGGGGGTGGCGCTCGGGCTGCTGGTGAACGCCTACGCCCCGCGCCGGCAGGACATGAAGCGCGCGATGGTGATGGGGCGCAACTTCCTGGTGGACCCGACGCCCGAACGTGCGCAGGCCGCCCAGGCGGCCGCGACCGGTGCCGTCTCGCCGAACGAACGGCTGCAGCTGCGGATCCAGCCGTGGAGCAGCTACGTCATCGTCCCGCTGTTCGTGCTGGCCAACGCGGGCGTGGTGCTCGACGGCCCGACCGTGGGCGCGGCCCTGACCTCGCCTCTGACCTGGGGCATCGTGATCGGTCTGGTGCTGGGCAAGCCGGTCGGCGTCGCGATCGCGACCTGGCTCGTGCTGCGCACCGGGATCGGGCGGGTGCCGGACACGCTGCGCTGGGGCCAGCTCTTCGGTGGCTCCGCACTGGCCGGGATCGGCTTCACCGTCGCCCTGTTCGTCACCGAGCTGGCCCTGGACGACCCGCTGCTGATCAGCGAGGCCAAGATCGGGATCCTGGTCGGCTCGGTGCTGGCCGCGCTGGTCGGCTGGCTGGTGTTCCGGCTGGCGGGCGAGCGGGGCGGGCAGTGCTCGCCGAGCGGGCTGCCGACGCTGCCGCCCCGGCCCTGGCGTCCGGCCGACTGACCCGAATCCGACTGACCCGAATCCGACTGACCCGAATCCGACTGACCCGAATCCGACTGACGCCGTGTCGTCCCCAGGATCCTGCCGGACAGGCGGGGGGCGCGGATGCGGCCCGAGCGGGGCTACGCTGGGCAGGGTGATGCCCGGCCCGGCCGACGAGCGCCCGCTCAACGAGGACGAGCGGCGCGCCCTGTGGGATATCGAGCAGCACGTGCGCGACTCCGACCCGGAGTTCCCGCAGCGCCTCGGCTCGGCACCCGGCCTGCGCCATCCCGCCCTGCGCCACGTCAGCCGCCGGCCCCGCGCGTGGGAGGTCGCGGCCGTGGTCGTCGTCGCGTCGCTCTACATCCTGGTGCTGCTGCACGTGCCCGAGCACCTGGTGGTCCTCACCGTGATCGTCACCCAGGTGGTGCTCGTCCCGGGGTGCTGCCTGCTCTGGGGCGCCCGCCGGGGTCGCGGGTAGGTCCCCCGGCTCCGCTCAGCCGACGGGTCGTTCGAACGTGACCAGCAACCCGTCCACCCCGCCGGGCCCGATCCGGCCCTTCACGTCCGCGCCGGTGATGGCCTTGAGCTGCCACCCGTCCCCGGCCGCGTCGTTGAGGACCTTCTCCAGCTTGCTGTCGGAGAGCTTGCCACCCATCAGGCTCTCCCGGAGCTGGACCACCTTGTACTCGTAACGTCGCGCCATGCCACCGAGGATGCCAGGTGCCGCCGTGGACCGTTCCGCGCAGCGACCGGCCGCGGGTGAGCGTGACCTCAGGGCTGTCGGTCGGCCGGGATACAGCCGTGGTGTCACGCTCACCCGGGATGATCGAGAGCCGGGCAGCCGAGGCGACGAGAGCCGGCGCTCGATCAAGCAGGGACGGGCACGCGGACGGATCGCGTCCGCACCCCGTGCGGATCAGGCCGGGCCTGCTGCATCGGCAGGGTCCGAGGCCGGAGCCGGGCCCGGGGCATCGGCCGGCGCTGAGGCCGGAGCCGGGCCCGGGGCGTGGATCGCGCCCGCGGTGCACACCCCGACGGCGGCCGGCACCACCGAGTCCGGGCTGCCGTTGCGCGACCCGGGCGCCAACTACGTGCCCGGCGCGGTGCCGGAGGAGCCGGAACGGCCCGCGAGGCCGGAAACCCCCGTTCCGGCGGGACAGGAACAGTCCCGGGGAGAACCGGCGGCATGGGACCGCTCGGCGGAGGCGATCCGGCAGCGGTTCTCCGCGAACCAGGAAGGACGGCGGCGCGCAATGGAGAGCAGGAGACGATGACAGCACCCGAGCAGGACTTCGACTGGCTCGTCATCGATTTCGTCGAGCGGGTACCGGGCGTGGCGCACGCGGTCGTGGTCGCCGCGGACGGCCTGCCGATGGCCCGTTCCGCGGAGGTACCGGCCGACCGGGCCGATCAGCTGGCCGCGATCACCTCCGGGCTGGCCAGCCTGACCACCGGCGCGTCGCGGGTGTTCCAGGGCGGGCCGGTCGAGCAGACCGTGATCGAGATGCGGCACGGCACGTTCATCGTGATGGCGATCAGCCACGGTGCGGCGCTGGCCGTGCTGACGTCGCCGAACTGCGACATGGGCCTGGTCTCCTACGAGATGGCGCTGCTGGTGGAGCGGGTCGGCAAGGGCATGACGCCGAAGGCCCGCTCGCAGGAGGCCGGCGCACGCTGATGACCGAGCAGGACCGCCCCGACGCGCGCCGGCCCGGCCCGGGCACGGCGCGCTCACCGGTCCGCCCCTACACGCTGACCCGGGGACGGACCGCGTCCCGGGAGGCGCTGCCGCCGGAGACGGTGGTGGTCGCGGCCGACGACGCCCCCGGGACCGACACCGGGCGCGGCCCGAGCCTCACCCCGGAGGGGTCGGCGATCGTCGACCTGTGCCGGCCGTGGTGCTCGGTCGCCGAGCTCTCCGCGTTGCTGCACCTGCCGCTCGGCGTCGTGCGGGTCCTGATCGAGGACCTGGATGACGCCGGTCGCGTACACGTCCATCCCCCCTCACCGGCACACGGCGAGGACACCGACCAGTTGGAGAGGGCCCTGCGTGAACTCCGCAAGCGGATCTGAGCCCGCCGCTCCCCGTCGCGGCGCCCGGCCGGTCACACCGCTCAAGGTCGTGGTCGCGGGCGCGTTCGGGGTGGGCAAGACGACGTTCGTCGGCTCGTCCTCGGACATCACCCCGCTCACCACGGAAGAGGTGATGACCGCCCCGAGCGAGGGCATCGACGACCTGTCCGGGCTGCCCGACAAGCGCACCACGACCGTCGCCATGGACTTCGGGCGTCTCGACCTCGACGACGACCTGGTGCTCTACCTGTTCGGCACGCCGGGCCAGTACCGGTTCTGGTTCATGTGGGACCAGCTGGTGACCGGCGCGGTGGGCGCGGTCGTACTCGTCGACACCCGGCGCCTGATCGACTCGTTCCCGGTGCTGGACTATTTCGAGCGGGCCGGGATCCCGGTCGTGGTGGGGGTGAACGGCTTCGACGGCGAGTTCCCCTACACCGAGGACCAGCTGCGCGAAGCCCTCGCGCTGGGTGCCGGGCGCCCGATCGTCCGCTGCGACGCCCGGGACCGGACCTCGGCCACCCGCACGCTGGTAACACTCGTCGAGCACGCGCTGGCCGCCCGTGCCGCGTCCCCGGCCGCCGGCGTCCCGAGCGCGGGGGGCCGCCCGGTGAGGGCGCGGATCTCCCCGGGGCCGCGGATCGCGGCCCTGCTGGCCGGTGTCCTGCTGGTGGCCGGCGCGTGCGCGCAGACCCCGGCAGCGACTCCCGAACGACCGGAGAAGGCCTCGATCACCGTCACCGGGCTGCCGATCGTCGACATCGCGCCGCTCCACCTCGCGCAGCAGCAGGGACTGTTCGCCGAGCAGGGCCTGAACGTCACGATCAAGCCCCTGACCTCGTCGGACCAGAGCCTCCCCGGGCTCGCGGACGGCAGCGTCGACATCGTCGCCGGCGGCAACTACGTCACGTTCTTCGAGGCTCAGGCCCGCAAGGAGACCGACATCCGGGTGGTGGCCGAGGCCGCGCTCGCCTCGCCCGGCCTGGACCAGGTCGTCACCGGCCCGCGCTCGGGCATCACCGACCCGCGGCAGCTGGCCGGGCGGACGGTCGCGGTGAACACGCCGGCCCCGAACATCCAGACGCTCACCCTGAACCGGGTGCTGGCCGGCCGCGGCGTCGACCCGGCGTCGGTGAAGTACGTGACGATGCCGTTCGCGCAGTCGGTGACCGCGCTCGAGACCGGCGGGGTCGACGCGGCGTGGCTGGTCGAGCCGTTCGTGACCCAGGCCGAGCAGAGCATCGGCGCGCTTCCGCTGATCGACCCGACCAGCGGGCCCACCGATGCGTTCCCGCTCGACGGCTACTTCACGACCGCCCGGTTCGCGGCGCAGTATCCGGCGACGGTCGCCGCGTTCCAGCGCGCGCTGTCCCAGGCCTCCGAACGGGCCGCCGACGACCAGCAGGTGGCGACCAGCCTGCCGTCCTACACACCGATCTCGGCGACGACGGCGGGCATCCTCACCCTGCCCGAGTACCCCTCGACGTTGCAGCCGCAACGGCTGCAGCGGGTGGCGGACCTGATGACGCAGGCGGGCATGATCCCGGATCGTCTGGACACGGCGTCGCTCGCGGTGCGGTGATGGCGCCGGTGGCGGCGAGCAGGAGGAGGGGGACCAGCGTGGACGAGACCGACAACGGCACGACGCCCGGGCGGGCCGGAGATCCGGCGGGCTCCGACGGGCACGGCGACACCGGCGGCGTACCCGACCGGGACCGCCACCGGCACAGCATCTACATGACCGGCGTGCTCGCCCGCGCGCTGACCGCCCAGCTCGAGGATCTGGCGCGCACCGATGACGATGCCGGCTGGTGGTTCGCCCGCTCCGAACACCGCGACGGTGGGCGATGACCGCCGACGACGGCTCCCCGAACGGCACCCGGGCACGGGCCGGGTCGCCCCAGGTGGTGCACGTGCGGGTGCAGGCCGCCGGTTCGCGCGCGCTGTCCGAGGCGACGGTGACGGTGCTCGACGAACAGGGCCGTCAGGTCACCGCCGGTCGCGTCGGGCCGGACGGCAGCTTTCGCACGCCCGTACCGGACACCGGTGCCTACCTGGTGATCGGCGCCGCGCCGGGCTGCGCTCCGCAGACCGCCGCCGTCGTCGTCGACGGGGTCACCCCGCCCACCCCGGTCGACGTCGTGTTCACCGGTGCGACGCCGGGTTCGGTGTCCGGCGTGGTGACCGGGACCGACCGCCGTCCGGTGCCGGGGGCGACGGTGTTCGTCGGCGACGAGCAGGGTGAGGTGCTGGCCACCTGCCACACCCCGCCCAACGGCGCGTACACGATCGGTGATCTGCCTGCTGGCACGTACACGCTGGTGGCCGGCGCGACCGGGTTCCGGCCCGCCTCCGACCTCGTCGTGATCACCGAGAGGAGCGCAGGCGGAACGAGCATCGGCACCGGACCCGAGCCCGCGCGCCGCGATCTCGTGCTGGTCCCCGAGGTGGCGTTGCAGGGCACCGCCCGCACCGTCGACGGCCGCCCGATCCCGGACGCGCGGGTGGCACTACTGGGCCCGGACGGGCTCACGGTCGCGGTCACCGACACCGACGCGGCCGGTGACTACGCGTTCTCCGAGGTCCCAGATGGCGACTACACGCTGATCGCCACCGGGTTCCCGCCGGTCGCCGACATCGTCCGGCTCGGCGACGGGAGCGCCCGTCACGACGTCCGGCTGGCCCACCCGGACCCGGGGCCCGATCCAGCACGGTCGTGATCGCCGGGCCGAGAAGGTGTATCGTTGGTGTATGGCACGCACCAACATCGAGCTCGATGACGAGCTGGTCGACGAGGTGATGCGCCGATACGGCCTTCGCACCAAGCGTGAGGCCGTCGACCTGGCGCTGCGGCGCCTGGTCGGGCCGCGCCTGTCCCCGGAGTTCCTCGCCGACCTGGAGGGCATCGGCTGGGAGGGCGACCTCGACACGCAGCGCCGGTCCGACGTGGCCGGGCTGTAGGTGGCCGACGCGACCGGCACGCTGCATCTCGTCGACACCTCGGCCTGGGTGGAGTACCTGCGGGGTACGGGCTCACCGGCCAACATCGAGGTGCGCCGAATGCTGCAGGAGGCTCCCGACCGGGTCGCGACGACGGAGCCGGTGGTGATGGAGGTGCTTGCCGGGGCCACCAGCGCCGCGGTGCTCGCGAAACTGGAGACGTTGACATCCGGGCTGCGGCAGTTGCCCCTGGACCCTTCCGTCGACTTCCACGCGGCTGCCGCGGCGTACCGCTCCGCGCGCGGTGGTGGGAGCACGGTCCGGAAGCTGCTCGACTGCCTCATCGCCGCCGTCGCGGTCCGGACCGGCGCCGTCCTGGTGCACCGGGACCGGGACTTCGACGAGCTGGAACACGTCCTTCCGGACCTCCGCACCCGGTCGCTGCGCTGAACAGGGACGTCCAGCTCGGTCGTGGTCCCTGGGGCTCAGCGCAGGGTGACGGGCAGGGTGGCCAGGCCGCGCAGGGTGATGTTCTCCTTCCACACCGGGTCGCCCGCGGGGCGCAGGTTCGGGGCCCGGCGGGCGAGTTCGCGCAGCGCGGTGCGGCCCTCGGCCCGGGCCAGCGGGGCGCCGAGGCAGAAGTGGATGCCCTGCCCGAACGCGAGGTGACGTGACGGCGGGCGGGTGATGTCGAGGCGTTCCGGGTCCTCGTGCGCGGCCGGGTCCCGGTTCGCGGCGCCGACCAGGGTCAGCGCGACCGTGCCGCGTGGGGTGTCCACGTCGCCGATCGTGGTGTCCTGCAGCGCCTGACGGGAGGTGAGCTGCACCGGGGAGTCGTAGCGCAGCAGCTCCTCCACCGCCGGCTCGACGAGGTCCGGGTCGTCGCGCAGGGCGGCGAGCTGCTCGGGGTGGCGCAGCAGTGCCAGGGTGCCGTTGCCGATCAGGTTGACGGTGGTCTCGTGCCCGGCGGTGAGCAGCAGCGTGCACGTCACGAGCAGCTCGTTCTCGGTCAGCGTGTCGCCGCCGTCGGACACCTCGACCAGCGCCGAGAGCAGGTCGTCGCCGGGGTGTGCGCGACGCTCGGCGGCCAGCTCGCGGAAGTAGCCGACGTACTCCTCGCGGGCGGTCGCGATCGTGTCCAGGATGTCGTCGGAGAGCAGGAACGCCGGGTCGGTACCCCGCGCCATCGCGTGCGACCAGGCGGCGAAGCGCTCGTGGTCCGCCGCCGGGACGCCGAGCATCTCGCTGATCACCCGCACCGGCAGCGGCTCGGCCAGCGCACCGAGCAGGTCGACGTCCCCGGCGTCGACGGCCGCGTCGAGCAGCTCGGCGGTGATCTCCTCGACCCGCGGGACGAGCCCGGCCACGGTGCGCGCGGTGAACGCCTTGGACACCAGCCGGCGCAGGCGCGTGTGGTCCGGCGGGTTGAGGCCCAGGAACGAGATGACCGGACGGCCCTGGTCGTCGACCAGTGAGGTGCCGCTCCCGCGGGGACGACCGCTGCCGAGCGGGCCGTGGTCGTCGTCGCCGGGCTCGGCGTGCCCGAACGCCGGGTTGCGCAGCACCTCCGAGCAGGCCTCGTGCGAGCTGAGCACCAGGAAGCCCGGAGCGAGCTCGGCGACCGGTGCATTCTCCCGCCAGCGGCGGTAGGCGGGGTAGGGGTCGGCGCGGTGCTCGGGAGAGAACAGGGTGGCGAGGTCGGGTGCGTCGGTGGTGGTCACGATGTCTCCTCGGGTCGGGAGAGGCCGTCGAACAGCCAGGTCAGGGCACGTCCGTACAGGTCGTCGGGCACGCCGGCCGGGTCCAGCCGGCGCTGTCGCACCAGACCCTGGAACAGGGCCAGCACCACGGTGGCGATCTCCTCGTCCCGGGCGGCCCAGCGTTCGTCGTCGCGGGCACGCTGCTCGCCGATGAGGGCGGACAACGCCTCGTGCGGGCCGCGCATCTGCGCGGAGAACCGTTCGCGGACCTCCGGGTTGCGTACCGCGTAGGACCAGAACTCCGACTGCAGCAACGTGAGGTCGTCGGCGTCGGCGACCTGCACGAGCTGGCGGCTCAGTGCCGGCATCGGGTCGGTGTCCGGCCCGTCGGCGAGGAGCTTCGCCGCGTCGGCGACGTGGGCGTTCGCCCGGTCCGAGACCAGCGCCAGCAGCAGCTCCTCCTTGTTGCCGAAGTTCGAGTAGAGCGCGCCGACCGAGTACCCCGCTCCGGCGGCGATCTCGTCCACGCCGGCGCCGGCGTATCCCTTGCGCGCGATTACCCGCTCGGCCGCGGCGAGCAGCGCAGTGCGGGTCCGGGCCTTCGACTCGGCTCGGCTCATCCTGGGCATGGACCGATTGTGCAACGTGAGCGATCGCTATCACAAGAGCGATCGTTATCCGAATGTCGGACGGTCCGGGCGTGACGGCCGAGACGATCGGGAACCGGATCCGGGCCTGCACGAGCGGAGCTCTCGTCCAACCGGGCTGCACGAACGGAGCTCTCGTCCAACTGGGGCCGGGGCGCCCCCAGGTCCCTCCCGGGCAGGCTGGTTGCACGAGCGGAGCTCTCGTACAGCCGGGCTGCGCGAACGGAGCTCTCGTACAGCCGGGGCCGGCAGCCTGCGCGGGGCTTCCCGGGGCTTCCCGGGCAGGCTGGTTGCACGAGCGGAGCTCTCGCACGGCCGGGGTGTACGAACGGGGCTCTCGCGCAGCGGCTCAGCTCCGGGTGACGGGGGATCTTGCGGAGGTTTCAGCCGTCAGCCGCTCGACGTCGCGCTCCTCGTGCGGGGCGTGGCGGACAGCTCCGCGACGACCGCATCGACGGAGGGGGCGAGCCGGATCAGCCGATCGGCCGCGAGCCGGTCGAGCAGCCGCCTCCCGGTCCCGCCCGCGGACGGGGCGGGCCGGGTGAGATGGAGTTGGGTCCCGCGGCCGGTCGCCTCGCGGCTCAGGCTCAACAGCACCCGCACCCCGCCTCGGGTCAGCGCGTCCGTGCCCGCCAGGTCGACCACGACGTGCACGGCTTTGCCGAACAGGGCGGTGATCTTCTCGGTGAGCAGCGCCGAGGTCGACTCCTCGAGGGTTCCCGAGAGCCGCGCGACGGTGACCCTCGGCAGCGGTGTGAGCAGCTGGATCGCCAGGGTCCGCCGCCGGGCGGGCGGGCCCGGGAGCCGTGTCGCGTGCGACGGGGCGGCCCGGGTCGACGGGGCTACGGCCGGAGCCCGGCGGGTTCCGGCCGTAGCGGCAGCGGTGGCGCAATGGCAGCGCTCGGAGTCGACGGTGACGTCGCCGCAGCGATCACACAGGTGGACGGACATGACGGGACTCCAGACCCGGACCGGGGGCGTCGGGAGTGCGCATGCGGCTGGTCCGCGGCGCGGTTCGCCGACACTCCCGGGCATCCGGCTCGCTCGTTGGCCGGCCACCGGGGACAGGGGTGGATGTATGTGACCAGGATCTCACAACCGGACCGGTCTGTCCTCGCCGACGCGCAATTCCACGACCCGTCCCCGGCGTGACCGGCCTACCGCGGCCCTACGCTCCGGTGATGGCCACGAAGCCACGACCCGCCCGCGTCGAGGACGTGCACGACCTCGCGCTCGCGATGCCCCACGTGACGGTCGAGCACGGTCCGAAGGGCAACCCGATCTACCAGGTCGGGCGGAAGTCGTTCGTCTTCTTCCGCACGCCCCGCCCGGACGCGGCCGACCCGGAGACCGGCGAACGCTACCCGGACGTGATCGTGTTCTGGGTGGAGTCCGACGCCGACAAGCTGGCCCTGGTCGAGGATGCGAGCACCCCGTTCTTCACCACCCCGCACTTCGACGGCCACCCGTCGGTCCTGCTGCGGGCCGGCCGGCTCGGCGAGATCGACCGCGAGGAGCTGGCCGAGGTCGTGCAGGACGCGTGGCTGGCCCGGGCCTCCCCGCGACGGCGCGATGACTGGCTGCGCGAGCATCCCGTCGGGTAGCGGCGGGGTCGTGCCGCGCCGGCGGGAGCGTCCCGTCGGCGCGAACGACGGCCGACGGGCATCC
>JAKDNL010000964.1 GCA_030451825.1 Pseudonocardia sp.
CGGTCCGGGTCGGCGCGAAGGTTCCCGCGGTCAAGGACTGGGAGGCCGCCGCCACCCGCGACCCCGCCCAGATCATCCGCTGGTGGGCGCACCGGCCCTACAACCTGGGCGTGGCCACCGGCAAGAGTGGACTGGTCGTGATCGACCTGGACCACGGGCGGGGCGAGACCGCCCCGGAGCCCTTCACCGGGTGCCGGGACGGGCGCGAGGTCCTGGCCCAGCTCGCCCGCGAGGCCGGCCAGCCCGCCCCCTGGGCGACCTACGCCGTCACCACTCCCACCGGCGGCGGCCTGCATCTGTACTTTCGCGCACCGGCCGGGAGCACCTACCGCAACAGCGCCGGGCGCCTGGGATGGCACGTGGACGTCAGAGCGCATGGAGGCTATGTCGTCGCTGCGACCAGCACCCGCCCCGAAGGGACCTACCAGGCGGTCAACCGGCAGGCCATCGCGCCGCTGCCCGGCTGGCTCGCCGCGCACCTGGACGCCCTGGGCCCGGCCGAGCCCGACCCGGACACCGCGCCGATGCCAGCCATCGTGGCCCAGGGTCGGCCCGGCGCGTTGGTGGCGGCCATCGTCAAGGGCGAGATCGAGGAGTTGACGGCCACGCCGGTCGGGCAGGGCAAGCGCCACGAGGCCCGGCTCAAGGCCGCCCGCAAGCTCGGCCAGCTCGTCGGCGGAAACGCGCTCACCTACAACGACGCACTCGCCGAGCTGCTCCCGATCGTGCACCGCCACATCGGCGTGACCCGCTCGGCCGACGGGCGGATCACCAGCACCAGCCGGATCGAAGTCGAGCGCGACGTCACGGACGGTCTCGCATACGGGATGGGCCGGCCGCGAACGATCACTGACAAGGCCACCCGAGGCCACGCAGATGCCTACCCGCGCACGGCGGAATGACACAGCGAAGGAGGTGAACCACCATGATTACCCAACCGACCCTGGCGGCGAGAACCGGCCGGGGCGTGCAGGACTGGCGCGACGCCGCCGCCTGCCGCGGCACCGACCCCGAGCTGTTCTATCCGGTCTCCGAGATGGGCCCGGGACGCCGGCAGGTTGAGCAGGCCAAGCAGGTCTGCGGGCGGTGTCTCGTCCGAGAGCAGTGCCTGGAGTACGCGCTGAACCGCGGCGAGCCATACGGGGTGTGGGGAGGAACCACGGCCGGCGAGCGCCGTGCCCGCACGCGCCGGGCGGCCCGCGCACACCATGCCGTCCGGCGCGCCGGCGCCGCCGAGACCAGCGGTGGCGGAGATGCGCCGGCGTTGGCGGAGTGCCCCCGCGCGGTGACGATCGCCGACAAGCGCCGCCTCGCCCGCCGCGCGATCGACCGGCACGGCCAGCCCCGGACCGCGGTCGCGGCCGCGTTCGGCGTCTGCCTCCGCACGGTCGACCGGTGGATCGCCGCCGAGCGGGCGCAGGCCGAAAGCCGATGACCATCCTCGACGTTCGTGGGCCGGCGGTCGGAACCGGTGCGCGTTCTAGGCTGGCGGGCGTGTCTACGCCCGACCACCACGTCGTCCACGGCCGCACCGTGCTCAA
>JAKDNL010000417.1 GCA_030451825.1 Pseudonocardia sp.
GCCGCGGAGCGGGTGAGCGCCGACGAGGGCGACCTCGACGTCGAGGAGGGCCCGGCCCCGCTCGAGCGGGCCGCCGGCACCGGCCAGGCCTGGGCGATGGTCATCGCCCAGTGGATCGGCGGCGCCGTGGTGGGTGCCGGGGTCTGGGTCGGCTTCCGGTACCTGTGGTTCTCGCTGCCGGTGGTCGCACTGGCCCTGGCGGTGGTGCTCACCGTCGGCCTGGTCCTCGGTGTGCGGGCGCTGTTGCGCAGCGACGACCTGAAGACGACGATGTTCGCCGTGCTGGTCGGCCTGCTGCTCACGGTGTCCCCGGCGATACTCGTGCTGCTGGACCGGTAACGGTGAGCGATGTCCGGACGAGTGCACCCGATGTGAATGTCCCGGTCGCGCTGTCCACCGCATCGGTCTACCCGGAAGGAGTCGAGGCGGGCTTCGCCATCGCGGCGGAGCTCGGTTACGACGGCATCGAGCTGATGGTCTGGACGGACCCGGTCAGCCAGGACGTCCGCGCCGTCGAACGCCTCGCCCACCGCTACGGCGTGCCGGTGCTGGCGATCCACGCGCCGTGCCTGGCCGTGACACAGCGGGTCTGGGGAGCGGACCCGATCGAGCGGATCCGTCGCTCGGTCGACGCCGCCGGCAAGCTCGGTGCGCGGACCGTCGTGATGCACCCGCCGTTCCGCTGGCAGCGTCGCTACGCCGCCGCGTTCGCGGCCGCGGTGGCGCGCGCCGGCGAGCACCAGGGGATCGAGCTCCCGGTGGAGAACATGTTCCCGGTGACCCGCGGCGGGATCAGCACCGTGCCCTACGCGCCCGGCTACGACCCGACCGAGGTCGGGCACCGCAACTACACCCTCGACCTCTCGCACACCGCGGCGGCCGGATCGGACGCGCTGGCGATGATGCGGCGGATGGGCGACAGGCTCAGCCACCTGCACCTCACCGACGGCTCCGGCAGCCCGCGCGACGAGCACCTGGTGCCCGGCCGCGGCACCCAGCCCTGCGCCGAGGTCTGCCAGGCGCTGGCCGACGGCGGTTTCGCCGGCATCGGCGGCGTCGTCGTGCTGGAGGTCAGCACCCGCCGCTGCCGCACCCGTCTGGAACGCACCGAGCGGCTCGCGGAGTCGCTGCTGTTCGCCCGCCTGCACCTGGCTCCGACGGCCACCTACCGGACGGTGCCGCAGGTGCCACAGGTGCCGGAGCGGGCCGGCCGGCCCTGAGTCCCGGACCGGTCGCCGGGACAGATCACACACCCCGGCCGTGGTCGGCGACCGCATCCGGGTGATAGGTCTGTCCGACATGAGCGCAGCCACGGTCCGCACGGGCCGCCCGTTCTCCGACGCGCACGTCCTCGCCGACCTCGGCGGGGGCCGCTACCGCGCCGAGATCGACGACGTCTGGGCCGTCGGGACGAAGGCGCACGGCGGCCTGCTGCTGGTGTTGCTGGCCCGTGCCGCGCTGGCCCGGCTGGCAGCCGACACCGGCACCGAACTGGACCCGCTCGCGGTGTCCGCGGACTTCCTGCGCGCGCCCGACTTCGGCCCGGTCGAGCTCGACACCGACCCGCTCAAGATCGGTCGCACGGTGTCGACCTGTGCGGTGCGCCTGACGCAGGGCGGGAAGCTGATGCTGCACGGCACGATCACCGCCGGGGTGCTCCCGGCCGACGTCCCCCGCTGGGCGCCGGAGCCGACCCGCCCGGCCGAACCGACCGCCGACGCCGTGGACCCGAGCCCGCCGGACCGACCCGCCCCGGGCCTGTCCGGAGCCTGCGAGCTGCGCTACCCGCCGGAGTCCAACGCGTTCGCCCGCGGCGAGACCGGTCCACCGGTGATGAGCGGGTGGGTGCGCCCGCGCGGTGAGGAACCCGACGTGCTGTTCGCGCTGCTGGCCGGCGACATCCTGCCGCCGACCGTGTTCAACCTGGGCGGAAAGCCGGGATGGGCGCCGACGGTGCAGCTCACGGCGCTGCTGCGAGGGCATCCGGCACCGGGATGGCTGCGGGTGGACTCGCGGTCCGAGTCCGTCGTCGGGACATGGTTCGACGAGGACCTCACGGTCGTCGACTCGTCCGGGCGCGTGGTCTGCCAGGCCCGCCAGCTCGCGCTGGCCCCACTGCCCCGGGACTAGGGTCCACCGCCGCTCCCTACGATCACGGCCATGACACGTATCGCGGTACTGGGTGGCGGACGGATCGGTGAGGCGCTGCTGAGCGGGCTGCTCGCCGCCGGGCACGAACCGGACGGGCTGGTGTTCAGCGAGCGCTACCCGGAGCGGGCACGGGAGCTCTCCGACCGGCTCGGGGTCGCCGCCGAGCCGCTGGCCGGTGCCGTCACCGGCGCGGACACCGTCGTGGTCGCGGTGAAGCCGCAGGACATCGCGCCGCTGTTGGCCGAGACGGCCCCGGCGCTGAAGCCCGGCGCGCTCGTGGTGTCGCTGTGCGCCGGGCTGCCCGCGTCGCTGTTCGAGGGTGGGCTGCCGGAGGAGACGCCGGTGGTGCGGGTCATGCCGAACACCCCGATGCTGCTCGGCGCCGCGATGTGTGCGATCTCCCCGGGCCGCCACGCCACCGACGCGCACCTGGAGACGGTGGAGGCGATGCTGGCCACGGTCGGCGCGACGCTGCGGATGCCCGAGTCCCAGCAGGACGCCGCGACGGCGTTGTCCGGCTCCGGGCCGGCGTACTTCTTCCTCGTCGCCGAGGCGATGATCGAGGCCGGGGTGGCGCTGGGGCTGGGTCGCCCCGCGGCCACCGAACTCACCGTGCAGACGGCCCTGGGCGCGGCCCGGATGCTGCGCGAGTCCGGGGAACACCCGGGTGTGTTGCGCGAGAACGTGACCTCGCCCGCCGGGACGACCGCGGCGGCGCTGCGCGAGCTCGAACGGCACGGCGTCCGGTCGGCGTGGATGGACGCGATCGTGGCGGCGCACGGTCGGTCGGTGGATCTTGGGCGCGCCGTGGGTTGACCCGTTCGCCGTATCGGGTGACAGATCGTCACCCGGACGCGCCGTGTTGTGCCTCGAACGGACGGCCCCACTGGATGCCTATCGTCACATCCGCCCCGGTACTCTCGTCAGGAACATCGCGTGGCGCCGGAGCGAACTCCGGTGTCACCGGTGCGAGACCGGAAGGCGGTGTTCGGATGCCCCCCGAGCGTCCCGAGACGATGCGTCCCGGCCAGGTGCAGTTCCTGACCGTGGCCGAGGTGGCGTCGATGATGCGCGTGTCGAAGATGACCGTGTACCGGCTCGTGCACTCCGGCGAGCTGCCCGCGGCCCGGGTCGGCCGCTCCTTCCGCGTCCCGCAGCGCGCCGTGGAGGACTACCTCCGCAACGCGTACTTCGACGCCGGCTGAGCGGCTCTCCGAGCCGGGCCGTTCCGTGGGCCCGTTCCCAGGGCCGATCCGCCTCGGCCGCCACGCCGGGCCACCCGGCGGTTCGCCCGCGCCGACCGGTAGAGTGACGATTCGGCTGTCGACCCTCGCCGGTCGTGCGGTCCGCGGGATTCCGCGCGGACGTTGCCGGCCCCGCGGCCACCCGGTGTACGCAGGGTTGCGCGGAAGACCACAGACGACACGTAGAAGGAGCGCCCCATGGGCTCGGTCATCAAGAAGCGGCGCAAGCGGATGTCGAAGAAGAAGCACCGCAAGCTGCTGCGCAAGACCCGGGTGCAGAGGCGCAAGCTCGGCAAGTGATCCGTACCGGTCGCGCGCGCCACTCAGCCTGAATCCACGGTTGGGCGTGCGCGACCGGAAACGCGGTCGTGGCGCCGGCGAGCACCGGCCGGCGGGCCACACCGCCCGTGGCGGCGGCTAGCATCCCCTTCCCAGGCGTCTCCTCTCGAGGTCTCTGCGAGGTCGCATCCATGCCGCAGCCACCCCCCTCCGTCGTGCTCGTCACCGGCGTGAGCGGGTTCCTGGGCGGCCATCTGGCCGCCCGCTTGGCCGCGAACCCGGACATCGACCGGGTACTCGGTGTGGACACCGTCCCGCCCCCGCGTGACCTGCTCAAGCGGATGGGCCGGGCGGAGTTCGTCCGCGCCGACATCCGCAACCCCCTCATCTCCAAGGTCATCTCCTCGGCCTCGGTGGACACCGTCGTGCACGCGTCGCTGTCCGCGAGCCCCGGCTCCGCCGGTGGCCGGGCCACGATGAAGGAGATGAACGTCATCGGCACGATGCAGCTGCTCGCCGCGTGCCAGAAGGCGACGACGATCCGGCGGGTCGTCCTCAAGTCGACGACCGCCGTCTACGGCTCCAGCCCCCGTGACCCCGCCGTGTTCGACGAGGCCACCGGCCCGAAGGACCTGCCGTCGGGCGGTTACGCGAAGGACGCCGCCGAGATCGAGGGCTACCTGCGCGGGTTCAGCCGGCGACGCCCGGACGTCACGACGACGGTGCTGCGGTTCGCGAACTTCATCGGCCCCCGCATCGACACCGTCCTGACCCGGTACTTCGCCCTTCCGGTGGTGCCCACCGTGTTCGGGTTCGACGCCCGCGTACAGCTGCTGCACGAGGAGGACGCGCTCGCCGTGCTGGAGCGGGCCGCCACCCACGAGGTGCCCGGCGTGTTCAACGTGGCCGCCGGCGGCGTGCTGATGCTGTCGCAGGCCATCCGGCGGGCCGGAAAGGTCGCGGTCCCGATGCCCAGCAGCGTCGTCGGGCCGGTCAGCCGGGTCCTGCGCGGCGCCCGGGTGGTCGACTTCTCGCCGGAACAGATGCGTTTCCTGAACTTCGGGCGGGTGGTGGACCTGCACCGGCTGCGCGAGGAGTTCGGTTTCGTGCCGCGCTGGACGACGACCCAGGCGTTCGACGACTTCGTGCGCGGCCAGGCACTGAGCCCGGTGCTCGGTGCCGAGCGCATCGAGGCGATCGAGCGTGGTGTGCTCGGCGTCGCCCGGGCCCTGCGATGAGCGGGGTCCCGGCGTGACGCCGCCGCGCGGCGGCAGGACGAAGCAGGGAGGCGATGCGATGACCGAGGCCCGGGTGATCCCGATCCGGGGCGGCCGTGCCCCGGCCCGTACCCGGCCCGGCGAGGAGGCCCTTGCCCACCCGTCGGTGGTCGAGCCGGTGGCTCCGCACGCCCCGGACGACGACGAGCAGGCGCCGGCACCCGGTTGGGAGATCGCGCTCACCGAGGTGCTGGAGTTCCTGCGTCGCCGGCTGGGCGGCGACTACGCGGTCGACGAGTTCGGGTTCGACCCCGAGCTCGCCGACACCCTCGTGTTGCCCGTGCTGCGTCAGCTCTACCAGCGCTGGTTCCGGGTGGAGACGATCGGCATGCATCACGTGCCGGACTCCGGTGGCGCGCTGCTGGTGGCCAACCATTCGGGCACGCTCCCGCTGGACGCGATGATGTCCACCGTCGCGGTGCACGACGAACACCCCGCGCGACGGCACCTGCGGCTGCTCGGCGCGGACCTGATGTTCCGGCTCCCGGTGGCGGGCTCGGTGGCCCGCAAGAGCGGCGCGACGCTGGCCTGCACCCCCGACGCCGAGCGCCTGATGTCGGGTGGCGAGCTGGTCGGGGTGTTCCCGGAGGGCTTCAAGGGCATCGGCAAGCCGTTCCGGGACCGCTACAAGCTGCAGCGTTTCGGCCGTGGCGGGTTCGTCTCGGCCGCGCTCCGCACCGGCGTGCCGATCATCCCGTGCGCCATCGTCGGGGCCGAGGAGACCTACCCCAAGATCGGCGACATCGCACCGCTGGCCCGGCTGTTCGGGGCGCCCTACTTCCCGATCACCCCGACGTTCCCGCTGCTCGGCCCCGCCGGCCTGGTCCCGCTGCCCTCCAAGTGGTACATCGAGTTCGGCGAGCCGATCCGCACCGACGACCACACCCCGGCCGACGCCGAGGACCCGATGCTGGTGTTCAACCTGACCGACCAGGTCCGGGAGACGATCCAGCACACGCTCTACCGGCTGCTGTCCCAGCGGCGGAACGTCTTCCTGGGCTGAGGGTCAGCGCTTGCGGTAGGCGACGCCGGCCGCGACCGCACCGGCCAGGGCTCCGGCACCGAGCACGGACGGCACGCCGATCCGGGCAGCCTTGCGCCCGGTGCGGAAGTCGCGGATCTGCCACTGCCGGGCCTTGGCCACGTCACGCAGTTCCGAGTCCGGGTTGACGGCGACGGCGGTGCCCACCGCGGAGAGCATCGGTACGTCGTTCACCGAGTCCGAGTAGGCGGCGCAGCGGCGCAGGTCCAGGCCCTCGGACGCGGCCAGCGCGCGGACCGCATGCGCCTTGGCCGGGCCGTGCAGGATCTCCCCGACCAGCCGGCCGGTGTAGCAGCCGTCCACGCTCTCCGAGACGGTGCCGAGCGCGCCGGTCAGCCCGAGCCGCCGGGCGATGATCAGGGCCAGCTCGACCGGGGTGGCGGTGACCAGCCAGACCCGCTGCCCGGCGTCGAGGTGCATCTGGGCGA
>JAKDNL010000965.1 GCA_030451825.1 Pseudonocardia sp.
GCCCCGGGTCCGACCCGCGCGGCACGGCCCGGCGATCCGACCGGACGTCAGCGGTCCCGGCGGGCGTGCCGGTACCGGGTGGCGGCGACGTCGGCGATCGTGCGGGCCATGACGGCGAACACGAACCGGTGGCCGGGGTGGGCTGCGTACCAGGAGGCCCGTCCGGTCATGCCGCGCGGGTGGAACGTGACGCGCTGGACGTACCGGCTCCGCTGCCGTCCGAGTTGTTCGACGCGCAGCTCGAGACGGGCTGTACCCGGTAGGGCGGCCTCGGCGCGCAGCCGCAGCCGGCGGCCCTCGTCGACGTCCTCGATCCGCCAGAAGTCCAGGGCCGCACCGGCGGCGAGCCGGGGCGGCCTGGTGCGCCGGTTTCCGGGGCCGCCCAGCAGGCCGTCGACCCAGCCGCGGACCGTCCAGACCCCAGGCACGGTGTACCAGCCGGTGTCGCCACCCAGCCCGGCGATCACCGACCAGACCGCCGCGGCCGGCGCGTCGACGTCGTGGCGGTGCTCGGAGACCAGCTCGACCGCCCCGGAGCCCGGTGCATCGGCCGGGCCGGGGCCGGCCGCGCCGCCGGAGTCCAGGGCGCGGCGCACGGCCGTCCGGTAGGTCGTCGGGCCACCGGGCGGGTCCCCGACCAGCACGGACAGGTCCCGGAGGTCCTGCTCGTCGCAGACCAGGTCGTGCTTCATCGACTCCACGAGCGGCTCGGCGAGGCCACGGGGCACCGGCGTCAGCGCGGCGACGGCGCGGGCGGTGAGCTTCGGCGCGGACAGCGGCACCGGGATCGGCAACGGCCGCCGCAGCCCGGCCTCGGCCGCGTAGCCGGACATCAACCGCTGGTAGGTGAGTACCTCCGGGCCTCCGATGTCGAAGCCGCGGTGCACCTCGGCCGGCAGGTCCAGGCAGCCGGCGATCGTGTGCAGCACGTCGTCGACGGCGATCGGCTGGATCCGGTTCCACATCCGGTCCGGCAGCGCCAGCACGAACGGGCCGCCCATCGCCGTCTCGCTCAGGTGGCGGATCATCTCGAAGCTGGCCGACCCGGTTCCGACGACGATCCCGGCCCTGAGCACGACGGTCGGCACGGACCCGGCGAGCAGGATGTCGCCGACCTCGCGGCGCGAGCTCAGGTGCCCGGAGAGCCCGTCGGCCTCCCCGGCCGGCTGAAGTCCGCCCAGGTAGACGATCCGGTGCACGCCCGCGGCCGCGGCGCCGTCGGCCAGTGCCTCGGCGGCCTCCCGGTCGCGGTCGGCGTAGCCGGGCCCGTCCATCGCGTGCACCAGGTGCACGACGGCGTCCATCCCGTCGCAGGCCGAGGCCACGTCGTCGCGGTCGGTCGCATCACCCCGCTCGACCTCGACGGCGCGGGCCCAGTCCTGGGCACACAGCCGGGCCGGGTCGCGGACCAGGACCCGGACGGTGTGCCCGGCGTCGAGCAGCCGGGGGACCAGCCGGGATCCGATGTAGCCGGTCGCGCCGGCGACGAGGCACTGCATGGCCACGATCCTCGCCTGCCGGGTCCTGCGCCGCGCGAT
>JAKDNL010000418.1 GCA_030451825.1 Pseudonocardia sp.
GGGGTATTCCGCTACGTTTAGAGGGGAAACTGCCGCGTCGGCCGTGCTGGCGGCACTCAACGGGGCGGCCCTCAACGAGTCGGCACCGAACGGGGAGAGCACATGACGGCACCGACGGAGCCGGCCGCGGGGATCGAGGTCGCACTGGTCAGCGGCCTGTCCGGGGCCGGGCGCAGCACCGCGGCGAAGGTGCTGGAGGACCTGGGCTGGTTCGTGGTGGACAACCTGCCCCCGGAGCTGATCGCGACGATGGTCGAGCTCGGGTCCCGGGCCCGCGGTGAGGTCACCCGGATCGCGGTCGTGATGGACGTGCGCAGCCGCGCGTTCACCGACGACCTCGGCTCGGTCATCAAGGACCTCGACGGCCGCGGCTACCGGCCCAAGCTGATGTTCCTGGAGGCCTCGGACGCGGTCCTGGTCCGGCGCTTCGAGAACAACCGGCGCTCGCACCCGTTGCAGGGCGGCGGCCGGCTCACCGACGGGATCAACGCCGAGCGGGAGGTGCTGCGCCCGCTGCGCGAGGACGCCGACCTCGTCGTCGACACCTCGAACCTGTCGGTGCACGACCTGCGCGGGCGGATCGAGCAGTCGTTCATGGGCTCCGGCGCGGAGGCGGCGACCCGGGTCACGGTCCTCTCGTTCGGCTACAAGTACGGGCTGCCGCTGGACGCCGACCTCGTCGTCGACGTGCGGTTCCTGCCCAACCCGCACTGGATCCCCGAGCTGCGCGAGTACACCGGCCGCGACGCCGAGGTGCGCGACTACGTGCTGTCCCAGGAGGGCGCCGCGGAGTTCGTCGACCGGTACCTGGAGCTGCTCGGCCTGGTCGGCGCCGGGTACCGCCGCGAGGGCAAGCGCTACCTGACGGTGGCGGTCGGCTGTACCGGCGGCAAGCACCGCAGCGTCGCGATCAGCGAGGAGATCGGCCGCCGGCTCGCCGGTTCGGACGGGGTGCAGGTGCACGTCACGCACCGGGACATGGGCCGCGAGTGAGGCCGGAGGCGAGCGGGCCGCCCGGCGGGGCCGCCGATGCGGCCGGGTTGCGGGTCGTCGCGCTGGGCGGCGGGCACGGGCTGCACGCGACGCTGTCGGCGCTGCGCCGGTGCTCGACCCGGGTCGCCGGGGTGACGGCCGTGGTCACGGTGGCCGACGACGGCGGCTCGTCCGGCCGGCTGCGCCGTGAGCTGGGCTCGCTGCCGCCGGGTGACCTGCGGATGGCGCTGTCGGCGCTGGCCGCCGACGACGAGCGCGGTCGGTTCTGGTCCGGTCTCGTGCAGCACCGCTTCGGTGGCAGCGGCGCGCTGGCCGGGCACGCCGTCGGGAACCTGCTGCTGGCCGGGCTGCTCGAGGTCACCGACGACCCGGTCGCGACGCTGGACACCGTCGGCGGTCTGCTCGGCGCGGCCGGGCGGGTGCTGCCGATGTCGACGGTGCCGCTGGACATCGAGGCGGAGGTCGAGCTGGACGACGTGCCGGGGCCCTACCGGATCCGCGGGCAGGTCGCGGTCGCCTCGACGCCGGGCCGGGTGCTGCGGGTGTGGCTGCGACCGGAGGACCCGCCGGCCTGCCCGGAGGCGGTGCGCGCGGTGCGGGAGGCCGACGTGCTGCTGCTCGGCCCGGGGTCGTGGTTCACCAGCGTGCTGCCGCACCTGCTCGTCCCGCAGCTGCGCGACGCCATCCTGGAGACGTCGGCGCGTCGCGTCGTGCTGCTCAACCTGGCCCCGGAGCCGGGGGAGACCGCCGGCTTCTCGCCGGAGCAGCACCTGGAGGTACTGTCCGCCCACGCCCCGTCCCTGCGTGCGCATGCGGTGCTCGCCGACGCGGGTGCGGTGCCGTTGCCCGACCGCCTGGACCGTGCGGCGGCGCAGATGCTGACGGCCGGGGGCCGGGTCCGCCTGGCCCCGGTCGCGGACGGTGCGGCGACGACGCCCCGGCACGACCCGGCCGCGCTGGCGGAGGCGCTGCTGGAGGTGTTCGACGAGATCATCGGCCCGGACCCGGGCCGTGCCGGAGGAACCGTTGCGCCGCAACCCGGCGCACCCGCCCCCGCGTGGGCCGACACCGATGTGATGGCGCACCTGTCCGAGAGGAGCCCGCGATGGCCATGACCGCTGCGGTGAAGGACGAGCTGAGCCGGCTCACCGTCACCAAGCAGTCCGCACGGCGGGCCGAGGTGGCGTCGCTGCTCCGGTTCGCCGGGGGGTTGCACATCGTCGGCGGCCGCGTCGTGATCGAGGCCGAGGTGGACACCGGTTCGGTGGCACGGCGTCTGCGCCGCGAGATCCACGAGCTCTACGGCCACACCGCGGAGGCCCACGTGATCACGGCCGGAGGGCTGCGCCGCAGCGCCCGCTACGTGATCCGGGTGATCCGCGACGGGGAGGGGCTGGCCCGACAGACCGGCCTGCTGGACAACCGCGGACGCCCGGTGCGCGGACTGCCGCCGCCCGTCGTCTCCGGGGATCTGACCGACGCCGAGGCGGCCTGGCGCGGTGCGTTCCTGGCCCACGGCTCGCTCACCGAACCCGGCCGCAGCTCCTCACTGGAGGTCACCTGCCCCGGTCCGGAGGCCGCGCTCGCCCTGGTCGGCGCCGCGCGCCGGCTGGGGGTGGGAGCCAAGGCCCGCGAGGTGCGCGGGGCGGACCGGGTCGTCATCCGGGACGGCGACGCGATCGGCGCGCTGCTGACTCGGATGGGTGCCCACCAGTGCGTGCTGGCCTGGGAGGAACGGCGGATGCGCCGCGAGGTTCGCGCGACCGCGAACCGCCTGGCCAACTTCGACGACGCCAACCTGCGCCGCTCCGCCCGGGCCGCCGTGGCCGCCGCCGCCCGGGTGCAGCGTGCCCTGGAGATCCTCGCCGACGACGTGCCGGAGCACCTGCAGACCGCAGGCCGGCTGCGTGCCGAGCACACCCAGGCCTCCCTGGAGGAGCTGGGCCAGCTCGCCGACCCGCCGATGACCAAGGACGCGGTCGCCGGGAGGATCCGGCGCCTGCTCCACATGGCGGACAAGCGCGCCGCCGACCTGGGTATCCCGGACACCGAATCCGCCGTCACCGCGGAGCTCCTGGAGGCCGAGGACCCGGCCTGATCGCCGGGATCGTGACATCCGCTGCGCTCACCGCAACGGATGTCACGATTCCGACGATCATCGCGAGTCGGTGTGCGGGTGTGAACGGATTTGGGGTGACTGCCCGCGGGGTGGGCTGACGGGGGTGACCCTTCCGTGTCATGCGCCTGGACGACGTCCTGCACCGGCAGGCCGGGTTGATCACCCTTGCCCAGGCCCGTGCCTGCGGGATCTCCCGTGACGCGGTGGGGCGCCGGGTCCGGTCGGGCGCCTGGCACCGGGTGCGGCCCGGTGTCTACCTCGTGGCCGGGCACCGGCGGACCGACGAGGTCCGGATCAGGGCCGCGATGCTGTGGGCCGGTGCGGACGCGCTGCTCAGCGGCCCGGCCGCGGCGTACTGGCACGGCATGTCCCGTGCCGTCGGCGGTGGGCGGCGTGCGCGTCGTCGGCCGGGCGCGCACCGCGCTGGACGTCGCGATCGCCACGCCCGACGGGTCGGGTTCGGCGGACCGGGCCTTGCAGAAGCACGTCCGGTTCCCCGATCTGTACCGCGCGTACTGCCGGATGCTCGGCTCGGCCGGATCGGCCCAGGCGGGCCGGCTGATCGTGGCGGCGGCGGACCGGGCCGACTCGGCCGCCGAACGGTTGCTCGTGCGGCACCTTCGCGGAGCCGGGGTCACCGGATGGGTGGGTGGCCGGATTCGGAGTTCGGCCCGTACCTGGTCGACATCGCGTTCCCGGACGAGCGTGTGGCGGTCGAGGTGGACGGCTGGGCCTGGCACGTCGACGTCGAACGGTTCCGCACCCGACCGGAGGAAGGGCAACGCGCTCGTGGGGTCGGGCTGGGACCTGCTCCGCTACACCTGGCACGACCTCACCTGCTCGGCGGCGCAGGTGGTCGACGAGATCGAGTCGGCCCGGCGGGGTGAACACCGCGCCACGACCGAACGGCGTCCGTGATCGCTGGTTCCGTTACATGAGCTGCGCTCAGCGCAGCAGATGTCACGAGGTCGGTGATCAGTGGCCCAGGGGTGGCGGGCCGGTCGGTCGAGGTGACCGTAGGTGACGGAAGGTGTGACCGTGAGTTGTATCGGTCGTGACGGCGGGTGGCAGGGCCGGTGCGGAGAGGCAGGGCCGGCTCGGGCATCATGCCGCCGTGACGAAACCGGGTCTGTCCCTCCTCGCCGTCCTTCTCGATCGATCCAGCTCCGCCCGCCCGGCGGCCGCCGCGATCCGTTCCGGCGTCGACGCGCTCCTCGCCGACCAGCGGGAACGGCCGGGTGAGCTGCTGGTCACCCTGGCCTCCCGCAGCAGCGCCGGGCAGGAGACCGCGTGCGCGCTGCGCCCGGTCGCCGACGTCGCTCCGGTGGCCCTGAAGCCCCGCGGCGACTCGGCCCTGCACGAGGGGATCGTCACGCTGATCGAGGACGTGGGTGCGGAGCTGGCCGGGCGCGACGAGTCCGAGCGCCCGGAGCGGGTCGTTCTCGCGGTGGTCGGCGACACCGCCGCGGACACCAGGGGCACCGAGCGCGTCCGCGAGCTGGTGGAGCGCCAGCGCCGCGACTACGCCTGGGAGTTCGTGCTCGTGGACGCCTCGGCCGGGGCCCGTACCCCGGCGACGGCAACGAGCCTGGCCGGGGACTCCGCAACCGGGGACCGCGCGAGCGGCGGGGCCGTGACCGGCGAGGCCGTGACCGGCGGGGCCCCGGGCCACGGACCGGGCCCCGACGCCGAGCAGGCGGAGGGGGCCGACGTCCTGACCGCCGTCACGCTCGCCGAGGCCCGGCTGGGCGTCCCGGCGACCGCCGTGATCCTGGTCGGCCCGGGGCCGGAGGGTGTCCGGGCGGGCCTGGGCGCGGCGTCGGCGTTCGTGTCCCGGGCGCGGGAGTCGCGGCCGTGGGAGCCGGTCGAGGGCTTCACCGACTCCGAGCGCGCCGCGGCGTCGGTCCCGGGACCGGCCGGCCCGGCGTG
The DNA here is from genome assembly GCA_030451825.1 of Pseudonocardia sp. Lineage (GTDB taxonomy): Bacteria > Actinomycetota > Actinomycetes > Mycobacteriales > Pseudonocardiaceae > Pseudonocardia. The sequence goes on from JAKDNL010000418.1 coordinate 5,042, forward strand.
GTGGCGCCGCCTGCTCGCCATCATGGGCTGAGCCGGCCTGCACCAGCAGCTGCACGACCCGCGACCCGACGTGGCCGGTGGGGGTGGTGACGACGATCCGCGCGGTTCTCCTCCTGAGTTGGTGACTCGATCCGAGGGTGTGCCCGCGGGGTCCGACATTTTCGGGTGTGCGCGAAGGTGGGGGAGTGTGCAGGACGCCGAGCGCTCCGGCACCCGGCCGCGATCCGGCTCGCCGTTCGCGCGCTCGGCCCGGGTCCGCGTGGTGAGGCGGTCGGCGCGCGGTCCGTGCGCCGCGGGGACGTGCCGGGTGCGCGCTGACACCCCGGAGATCGCCGCAACCGGAGCAGAGGCGACAGATCTGTCGCGTTCCTGCCGGTTGTGGTGATCACCATGCGCTGGGTCGCCGGTGGGGGGCGTCGCCGGCCGATGACCGGTCACCGGGTCAGGTCTGCCCCGGCCGTGCGCGAGGCCGGAGGGCCGGAATGCCGGGTTGCTCGCTGTCGGCGCTCGGGCCGGGTCGGCGCGGTGAGGCGGCTGGCCTCACGCACCGCCGCCACGGCCTGACCCCTTCCGGTCCGGATTCTCCCGGTCCGGATCGCGGTGCAGGTCACCCATCGCAGGCCACCGGTACCGGTGGTTTCAGCAGATAGGGTGGCGCCGGAGCACCCTCGGCGGCACGGCCCGACCAGGGACGTGCCGCTCGCCGCCGGACCCCGGCGGCACGCCGAGAGGCACACCAAGACACGTACGACGAGCCTGTGGAGGCACAGTGACGGTCCGCGTAGGAGTGAACGGGTTCGGCCGGATCGGCCGGAACTTCTGGCGCGCGGTGGACGCCCAGCGCGTCGCCGGAACAAGCGACATCGAGATCGTCGCCGTGAACGACATCACCGACAACGCCACGCTCGCGCACCTGCTGAAGTACGACTCGATCCTCGGCCGGCTGCCCTACGACGTCTCGGCGACCGACGACGAGATCGTCGTCGACGGCAAGGCGTTCAAGGGCCTGGCCGTGCGCGACCCCGCCGAGCTGCCCTGGAAGGACCTGGGCGTCGACGTCGTCGTCGAGTCGACCGGCCTGTTCACCAAGCGCGAGGCGGCCGCGAAGCACCTCGACGCGGGCGCCAAGAAGGTCGTCATCTCCGCCCCGGCCAACGGTGAGGACCTCACCGTCGTCAAGGGCGTGAACGACGCCGACTACGACGGCTCGCAGAACATCGTCTCGAACGCCTCCTGCACCACGAACTGCCTGGCCCCGATGGCCAAGGTGCTCGACGACCTGGTCGGGATCGAGAAGGGTCTGATGACCACGATCCACGCCTACACC
>JAKDNL010000419.1 GCA_030451825.1 Pseudonocardia sp.
GGATGGGGGCGCGGCGGGAGCCGCGGCGCCACCCGGCTCAAACGCGCTGACCGGGTAGGCCGCGGAGGTGCCCGATCCCCCGGTGCCGGATTCCCCGGCGCCCGCTCCGCCGGTGCTCGGTCTGCCGGTGCTCGAGGGAACCCGCGCCATGAGCGTCGGTACGTCGGGAGAGCCGGGGAAGATCGGGTCGTCCGGGTCGGCGAGCAGCGGACGCAGCCGCGCGCGGACCTCGTCGAGCGGCATCCGGTCGTCCGGTTCCTTGACCATCAGCCCGGCGATCACGTCCGAGACCGGTCCCGGTTCGGACAGCCGAGGCACGTCGCCGTCGACCACCTCGGTGATCGTCTGCACCGGGTCGCCGTTCACGTCGTAGGGCGGGCGGCCCTCGACGGCGGCGAACAACGTCGCGCCCAGGCCCCACAGGTCCGCCGCCGGCGTCACCGGCTGACCGGCCGCGACCTCGGGCGCGATGTAGGCGGGTGAGCCCAGGACGAGCCCGGCCGAGGTCATCGGGGCGTCCGACTCGTTGCGCGCGATGCCGAAGTCGGTGAGCTTGATCCGGCCGTCGTCGGAGATCAGGACGTTGCCGGGCTTGACGTCGCGGTGCGTGATGCCCGCGCGGTGCGCCGCCCGCAGGGCCGCCGCCGTCCCGAACCCGACGACCGCGGCCTGCGCCCGGTCCAGCCGACCGAGCTCGCCGATCGCGGAGGCGAGGTTGCGGGACGGGACGAGCTCCATCACGACCAGCGGCTCGCCGCCGGAGTCCAGCACGTCGAAGACGGTGACGACGTTGGGGTGGCTGAGCCCGGCCAGCGCGCGGGCCTCGCGCATCATGCGTTCCCGGAGCTCGATCTCCTCCCCGGACGGCATCCCGTCCGGGATCTTCAGCTCCTTGATCGCGACCCGGCGTTGCAGCACGTCGTCGAAGCCGGACCACACGGTGCCCATGGCGCCGCTGCCGAGCGGCCCGTCGACGCGGTAGCGCCCGGCGATCTGGCGCTGGACCTCACCCCCGGGAACGGACACGGCCCCAGTGTCCCATCGCGGCCCCGCCGTGCCCGCACGGACCGGCCGGGACCCCCACGGCTACCTGACGTGCGCAAACGTGACTCACCGTGAGCATTACAGGGGGGTCACCACGTGGCGACGAACGGCTGTGACGTCCGTTCGTCGCGGACGGCGGTGACCGCTCACCTCGGTGGGTGTCTCCGTCCGCAGCATCCGGCCGACCCCTCGCCGCGCACTTGTGTAGAGGGCCGATTTGGGGTGGAACACCGCCGGACGGGTGAGCACCATGAGTACTGACGGACGCGCCGCCGCGGCGCGTCCCGACTGTGCTCCGGGAGGCCACGGTGACTGCGCTGCAGGCTCGCTCCGATGTTCCGGCCATGACCGACGTGCTCGTCGACGACCTCGGTGCCGGCACCGGTCCGGCATGGCTCGAGTCCTGGATGCGTACGCACAAGGGCGAGGTCGTCGGCTGGCGGCGCGCCATCCACGCCCAGCCCGAGCTGGCGCGTCATGAGCACCTGACGACGGCCCGGATCTCCGAGACCCTGATGAAGGCGGGTCTGGAGCCACGGACGCTGCCGGGTGGCACCGGCCTGGTCTGTGACGTCGGCCATGGCGAGCCGCTGGTGGCGCTGCGCGCGGACATCGACGCGCTGCCCCTGGAGGAGCGGACCGGTCTGGAGTTCTCCTCCACCGTCCCGGGCGCCATGCACGCCTGCGGGCACGACGCGCACACGGCGATGCTGCTGGGCGCGGGCCTCGCGCTGGCGTCGGCACCGTCGCTGCCCGGCCGGGTCCGGTTGCTGTTCCAGCCCGCCGAGGAGGTTCAGCCCGGCGGCGCGCTCGACATGGTCGAGGACGGCGTGATGAAGGACGTGCGGCGGGTGTTCGCCCTGCACTGCGACCCGCGACTGGAGGTCGGCAGGCTCGGCACCCGGGTCGGCCCGATCACCTCGGCCTGCGACCTGCTGGAGATCCGGCTGACCTCGCCGGGCGGGCACACGTCGCGCCCGCACCTGACCGCGGACCTGGTGGAAGCGCTCGGCCTGCTGATCACCCAGGTCCCGCTGCTGCTCACCCGGCACGTCGACCCGCGCTCCGGCACGGTCCTGACGTGGGGTGCGGTGCACGCCGGCGAGGCGGCCAACGCGATCCCGCAGAGCGGCCTGGTGCGCGGCACGTTGCGTTCCGCCGACCACGCGACGTGGATCGGGCTGGAGGAGACCCTGCGCGCGCTGGTGGCCTCGGTCCTGGCGCCGACCGGAGTCGGCTACGTGCTCGACCACGTCCGCGGTGTCCCGCCGGTGGTCAACGACGCCGACTCCAGCGGCATGCTGCGCGACTCCGCGATCCTGATCGGCGGCGAGGACGCGGCCGCCGGCACCGAGCAGTCCAGTGGCGGCGAGGACTTCGCCTGGTACCTGGAGCACGCGCCGGGCGCCATGGCGCGGCTTGGTGTCTGGCCGGGCGAGGGCCCGCTGCGGGACATCCACCAGCCGACGTTCGACCTGGACGAGCGGGCGATCCCGTTCGGCGTCCGCACGCTGGTGCACTCCGCGCTCACCGCGCTCGGCGCGGCCTGAGCGCGTAGCGCCGGTCCCTCGTCCCCAGGTTCCTGCCGGGCGGGCGCGGGGGCCTAGCGGGACTTGCGACTGGGGCGGCTGCGCAGCTCGTTGACGTAGTCGTCCGGGGCGCCGGCGGCCTCGGCCGCGTCGGCGAGCACCCCGAGGTAGCGCGCGGACGGCTCACCGCCCTCGTAGGCGTCGAGCACGTAGATCCAGGCCAGTGCGCTGCCGTCCAGGGTCGCGACGCGCAGCCGCAGCTTCTTGTGCAGCCCGAGCTCGCCACCCTCCCAGCGGTCGAGCTGGGCCTCGTCCGGCTCCGGGACGTCGTAGAGCACGACGAACACCTGCGATCCGGACTCCTCGACGACGGTGGAGAGCGCGCCCTCCCAGGTGTAGTCCTCGCCGCCGAACGTCAGCCGCCAGCCCTGGAGCCAGCCGGTCCCGGCCATCGGAGAGTGCGGGGCACGCTCCTTCATCTGCGCCGGATCCATGTTCGACCCGTAGGCGGCATACAAGGGCACGCCCGCAGCGTAGTCGTTCCCCGATCCAGGCGGGCGTCCCGCCTCGTCCGGGCCGGTCAAGCGGGACACGCGTACGGTGACCGCGTCGAGTCCGGCGGCGAACGGCCCCTGCCGGAGACCCCGTTCACCGACTCCTGAGGAGACCCCGCGTGACCCGCATCGTGATCATGGGTGGCGGACCGGCCGGGTACGAGGCCGCGCTCGTCGCGGCGCAGCACGGCAGTGAGGTCACCGTCGTCGAGCGGGATGGCATGGGCGGCGCCTGCGTGCTCGACGACTGCGTGCCGTCCAAGACGTTCATCTCCTCGGCCGGGGTCCGGGTGGATCTGCACCGTGCCGAGGACCTCGGCGTGCTGGTCGACCGCAGCACCTCCGGCATGGTCGACCTGCCGGCGGTGAACCAGCGGGTGAAGAAGCTGGCCCTGGCCCAGTCCTCGGACGTGCGGACGCGCGTCGAGCACGAGGGCGTCCGGATCATCAACGGCACCGCGCAGTTCAGCGGCCCGGCCCCGACCCGTGCGGTGTACGGCGTCACGGTCACCCACGCCGACGGCAGCACCGAGGACCTGGCCGCCGACATCGTGCTGGTCGCCACGGGCGCGACGCCGCGGGTGCTGGACTCGGCCCGCCCGGACGGCGACCGGGTGCTGGACTGGCGCCAGCTCTACGACCTCACCGAGCTGCCCGAGCACCTGATCGTCGTCGGGTCGGGGGTGACCGGTGCCGAGTTCTGCTCCGCCTACGTCGAGCTCGGCTGCCGGGTGACGCTGGTCTCCAGCCGGGACCGGGTGCTGCCGGGCGAGGACCAGGACGCCGCGGCAGTGCTGGAGGAGGTCTTCGCCGAGCGCGGCGTGGAGATCCTGGCGAACTCGCGCGCCGAGTCGGTGGTCAACACCGGTGGCGGGGTCGCGGTCACGCTCTCCGACGGCAGAACGGTCGAGGGCTCGCACGCGCTGATGACGGTGGGGTCCGTCCCCAACACCGACGCGCTCGGCCTGGACAAGGTCGGCATCGAGACCGACCGCGGTGGGTTCATCCCGGTCGACCGGGTGTCGCGGACCGCCGAGCCGGGCGTCTACGCGGCCGGCGACTGCACCGGGGTGCTGATGCTCGCCTCGGTCGCGGCGATGCAGGGCCGGATCGCGATGTGGCACGCCCTCGGCGAGGGGGTGGCCCCGATCCGGCTGCGCACGGTGGCCGGCAATGTGTTCACCCGGCCGGAGATCGCCACCGTCGGGATCAGCCAGCGCGCGATCGACGCCGGTGAGACACCCGCGCGGACGGTCATGTTGCCGCTCTCGACGAACCCGCGGGCCAAGATGCGCGGCCTGCGCCGCGGCTTCGTGAAGCTGTTCTGCCGCCCGGCATCCGGCGTGGTGATCGGCGGCGTGGTGGTGGCTCCGGTGGCCAGCGAGCTGATCCTGCCGATCGCGATGGCCGTGCAGAACGGCCTCGGCGTGGACGACCTGGCGCACACGTTCTCGGTGTACCCGTCGCTGTCCGGCTCGATCACCGAGGCCGGCCGCCAGCTGATGCAGCACTCCGATCTGGAGTAACCCGAGCCCCGCCACCCAACTCCACCGGCAGCGACCGGCACATGACGCACTGGCGGGCCGGTGACCGGTCTGCCACACCTCGATCGGCCCGGCCGACGGTGACGATCACGAGCAGGCCCCTCGAAGCGACGGGCGCAACGGACGGTTCGCTCGTGGCAGCGCCGTCTCACCCTCACGACCCCGCCACCGGCGCTTTCCATGGTCAACGGGGCACCAGGGCTGTCAGCGCCCCGTTCGACAGCACTGGTGCCCCGTTGACCATGGTGAGGATCACGTGATGTCCCCGGATTGATCAGCTGCCGGCTCGGTGCTTACCGGGAGGTGCCGACCTGCTCCTCCGCGGTGTCGAGGAGTTCGGTGAGCAGCGCGTGCAGGCGACGGGTGTCGACCGGCGCCAGCGTGGACCACTCCAGGCCGTCGTCGGCCGTGCTGCGGGTGAGCCGGTAACGACCGTCCGGGGCGTCGAGCAGCGTGACGTGGCGGACCGGCCGGTGCGGGCTGCCCCACCGGTCGTGCATGACGGCGGCGACCTGACCGCGATGGGCCGGTCCGCGCAGCACACCGGCCACCGCGGCGGCGTCGCGCCGGTCGGTCCCGAGCCCGGTGAGCGCTCCGGCGACGTCGGCTCCCCCGTCGCCGGTGAGGGCCTCGGCGAGCACGGCCGTCGGCAGCGTGACCGAGCGCCCGCGCCCGGCCGGGCGCGGCGGGAGCGCACCGGTCACCGCGAGCGCGGGAGACCCGCAGGCGCTGAGGACGACGGTGGCGTCGCGGTGCACGGCCAGCGCGCCGTCGCCGTCGCGTTCGGCGGCGCTGGCCCGGACCGGGTGACCGAGCCAGGCCCGTAGCTCGAGCTGGCGTCGCGGCGCGGCGAGCAGGCCGAGCAGTCGCACCAGCTCCGGGTCCGGGCCGTCCGGTCCCGCCAGATCCCGCTCGCGCAGGCCGGCCAGCCCGTCCGCCGTGATCCGGCGCCGTTCCGCCCGGGTGCGGCCGGGCGAGGGCAGGCGCAGCACGACCGGGGTCGGCCCCAGGCGCAGCTCGTCCCACAGCACGTCGAACTCGACCTCGGTCAGCACGTGCCGGGCGCCTGCCGGAACGAACGGGTCCGGCGCGCTCAGCCGCTCAGCCATCGTGACGCCAGGGATTCTCCGGGCGCAGCACCGGTGGGGTGGCCGGGTCGGAGTGGTCCGGGTCGGAGTGGTGCGGGGTGGGCGTCCCGGCGCCATCCGGTTCGGACGTCGGCCCGGTGGGACGGACGTGCCCGGACGCGGGACCCGTGCCGGTGCCGCCCGGGTGGGAAGCGTCCGAGCCGTCGTCGCGGTCGCCCACGGCCGCGGGGAGTGCCCCGGTCTCGGCGGCGTGCCGGTCCACCATCGCCCGCCAGGCCGGAGGCCGCGCGATCCGGCCCGGGACGGCCGGCGCCGCTCCGGTGCCCGGCGCCATCGGCACGACCGCGTTCTCGCCGGCGGCGCCGGTCGGGGTGCCGCCCGGAGGAGGAGCCATGGCGGAGTTGGACGGGAGCTGTCCCGGCGCGGTGCCGTGGCGCACGCCATGCCCGGCCGCCACGCCGTGCCCGGGCACGGCACCGTGCTCCAGCGCTGTGCCGTGCCCGGCTGCCGTGCCGTTGCCGAGCCCGGTGCCGAGCCCGGTGCCGTGCCCGGTGCCGTGCCCGGTGCCGTGCCCGGTGCCGTGCCCGGTGCCGTGCCCGGT
>JAKDNL010000029.1 GCA_030451825.1 Pseudonocardia sp.
CCGCGGCTCCACGAACCTGCGGCTCTACCACGAGGTCTCGGTGGTCGGCCCGGACCAGGCGTGGTTCGAGTACGCCGGCTGCCACGAACGGACCGGTCTCCTGGGAGCCCTCGAGTAAGAGCGGCCGGCGAATGATGGTTGCCGCAGAGGCGGCGTGACTCTGCAGAGAAAACGGCGTCCTCGCACAGGGACGAACCTGTGCGACGACGCCCGAACCCGTGCGAACTGGACTTGGCAGACTCTTCCGTAAGATCCCAGCGTGGTCCGGCAGGTCGTCGCCGACACCCGCGGCGGCTCAGCCATTGATGCCCTCCATGGTCAACGTGACCACAGCGCTGGCCGAACGCCATCCGAGATCCCTGTTGCCACGTTGACCATGAGCACGGGTGTGGGACGCCTCATGTGCCGGTCGTTCTCAGAGTTTCCGGCACATGAGTGGCCCCGCGAGCCGGCCTGCGGGTGCGGCACCCGCCTTCGACACGGTGACCACCGCATGGGGAGCGAAGGCGACTCCACGCGTCGTTCGCACTCCGCAGGTGTGGATCGATCCGGGGACATCATGTGCCCTTTCGAGGGGTGCAGACCGGTCACCGGCCCCGACCAGCGCAATCATGTGCCGGTCGCTCTAAGGCTGACGGAGTCGAATACCCAATCAGGCCCGCACAACCGGAGTCATTCCTGGCAAAGCACCGCAAAATCGGATTGACTGGCCGACGAGCACGCCGGCGATGCCGAGGCGTACGCCGGACATCGATGTTCGACGAAGGAGTTCCCGCGATGAGCGTTGTCTACGAGTCCTTCTACATCGGTGGGGAGTGGGTGGCCCCGTCGTCGTCGAAGACCTTCGAGGTGGTCTCCGCGAGCACCGAGGAGTCGATCGGTCGCGTCCCGGAGGCCGTCGAGGGCGACGTCGACGCCGCCGTGGCCGCGGCCCGCCGCGCGTTCGACGACCGGGACGGCTGGAGTCACTGGGCGCCGGCCGACCGTGCCGCGGTGATGGAGCGCCTGGCCGACGAGCTGGACGCGCGTGCCGAGGAGATGGCGCGGCGGGTATCGCAGCAGAACGGCATGCCGATCACGATCGCCCGCCGGCTGGAAGGGGCGTTCCCGCAGCTCCTGCTGCGCTACTACGCGGGTCTGATCCGCGAGACCACGCTGGAGGAGGTCCGCGCCGGGCTGCTCGGCGGCCGTGTCAAGGTCACCCGCAGCCCGATCGGCGTCGTCGCCGGGATCGTTCCCTGGAACTACCCGCAGACCCTGGCCACGTTCAAGCTCGGCCCCGCGCTGGCCATGGGCTGCGCGCTGGTGCTCAAGCCGAGCCCGGAGACCGTGCTCGACGCGCAGCTCTTCGCCGAGGCCGCGGCCGCCGCCGGGGTCCCCGCGGGCGTGGTCAACATCGTGCAGGGCGGCCGGGAGACCGGGCAGTACCTGATCGGGCACCGGGGGATCGACAAGGTCGCGTTCACCGGCTCCACCGCGGCCGGGCGCTCGGTGGCCGAGACCTGCGCGCGCCTGCTGCGCCCGGTCACGCTCGAGCTGGGCGGCAAGTCCGCGGCCATCGTGCTCGACGACGCCGACCTGGGCTCGAACCTGGAGAGCCTGTTCGGCGCGACGCTGCTGAACAACGGCCAGACCTGCTACCTGGGCACCCGCATCCTCGCGCCCGCGTCGCGCTATGCCGAGGTGGTCGACACGCTCACCGGGTTCGCGAAGAGCCTCACCGTCGGCGACGCGCTCGACGACAACACCCAGATCGGTCCGATGGCGTCGTCGCGGCAGCGGGACCGGGTCGAGGGCTACATCGCCAAGGGCAACGGCGAGGGGGCCCGGATGACCACCGGCGGCGGCCGCCCGGCCGGCCTGGACAAGGGTTGGTTCGTCGAGCCGACCGTGTTCGCCGACGTGGACAACAACCACACCATCGCCCAGGAGGAGATCTTCGGACCGGTGCTGTCGGTGATCTCCTACTCCGACGTCGACGACGCCGTACGGATCGCCAACGACTCCGACTTGGGCCTCGGGGGCAGCGTCTGGACCTCCGACCCGGAGCGCGGCGAGTCCGTCGCGGCCAGGGTGCAGACCGGCACGACCGGTATCAACGCCTACCAGCCCGACCCGGCGGCGCCGTTCGGTGGTGTCAAGGCGTCCGGCCTCGGCCGCGAGCTCGGCCCGGAGGGGCTGAGCGCCTACCAGGCCGTGAAGTCCACCTACCTGGCCGGCTGAGCGGGACGTCCCGGCCCCCGCGCATAGGGACCGGGACGTCGCCACTCCTACTTCCAGCGAGCCCGGACGTCGTTGCCGAAGTCGGCGTAGTCGCGGATCGGCAGGATCTCCTCGAACTCCAGCATGTGGGCCATCGGCAGTGCGGCCATGAAGATGCGGTCGAGCTCGTCGTGGGAGTCGGCGCCGATCACACCGAGCACGCGGCGCTGACCACTCACCTTGTAGAGGCTCTTGATCTTTCCGGCGGACACCGCACCCTCGGCGGCGTTCACCTCCTTCTCCCACTCGTCCCACAGCTCGTCCACCGAGACGCCCGTGTGATCCACCCGGACGTTGAAGAAGAACAGCATCGTCGGTGTCCTCTCGAGAAGGGTTCCGCCGGCCGGGGCGGCCGACGCGTCCACGGTGTCGACTCGGAGGCCCGGCGACAAGGTCTTCCTCCAAATATCCGCAGACACGGGCTCGCTAGTTGAACTAACCCGCATATGCGTGCTTGTCTGGAAGGTGCAGCCTGACCCGACAAGGTGGGAGCCCACACACATGAGCGTGACCAGCGATACGAGGGCGCCGCTGCGCGGCCTGGACCGGTTCTTCATCGGCGGCCAGTGGGTGCAGCCCTCGACCGACGCGACGATCGACGTCATCGAGCCGGCCACCGAGGAGCTCTTCTTCCGGATCGCGGAGGCCCGCGAGGCGGACATGGACCGGGCCGTCACCGCGGCCAAGGACGCGTTCGACAGCGGCCCCTGGCCGCGGCTGAGCCACGCCCAGCGGGCCGAGTACCTGCGCGCGATCGCGGCGAAGATCGCCGAGCGGACCGACGACGTCGGCCAGATCTGGCCGCGCGAGTCCGGGATCCTGTTCAAGGCCGCCGCGGCCGGCGCGAAGGCGATCCCCGGGGTCTACGAGTACTACGCGGGCCTGGCCGAGACCTACCCGTGGGCCGAGCGCGCGGTGCCGACGGCGGGCGGTGAGTTCGCCCAGATCGTCAAGGAACCCGTCGGCGTCGTCGGCGCGATCATCCCGTGGAACGCGCCGATGTCGCTGATCGCCTACAAGGTCGCGCCCGCGCTGATCGCCGGGTGCACGGTGGTCCTGAAGTCCTCTCCGGAGGCCCCCGGCGCCGGCTATCTGATGGCCGAGATCGCCGAGGAGGTCGGGCTCCCGGCCGGCGTGTTCAACGTCGTCACCGCCGACCGCGAGGTCTCCGAGCTGCTGGTCCGTGACCCGCGGGTGGACAAGATCGCGTTCACCGGGTCGACCGTGGCCGGACGCCGGATCGCCTCGATCTGCGGCGAGCGGATCGCCCGCTGCACGCTCGAGCTCGGTGGCAAGTCCGCCGCGGTGATCCTGGACGACATGGACCTCGGCCAGGCGGCCGGGATCCTCTCCGGTGCGGAGTGCTTCCTGTCCGGGCAGGTCTGCTCGTCGCTGACCCGGATCGTGGTCAGCCGCAGCCGGCACGACGAGCTCGTCGAGGCGCTCGCGTCGACGTTCTCCCAGGTCCGGGTCGGCGACCCGTTCGACTCGGCGACCCAGATGGGCCCGCTGGCCATGGAGCGCCAGCGTGACCGGGTCGAGGGCTACATCGCCAAGGGGGTCGAGGAGGGCGCGCGGCTGGTGACCGGCGGCGGCCGTCCGAAGGACCTCGACCGTGGCTGGTACATCGAGCCGACCGTGTTCGGCAACGTGGACAACCAGTCCACGATCGCCCGGGAGGAGATCTTCGGGCCGGTGCTCTCGGTGATCGCCGCCGAGGACGAGGCGGACGCCGTCCGGGTCGCCAACGACACGATCTACGGGCTGAACGCCTCGGTGTTCACCCCGGACGTCGAGCGTGCCCGCTCGGTGGCCCGCCGGCTTCGCTCGGGCACGGTCGGGCACAACGCGTTCCGGACCGACTTCGGCGTCGGGTTCGGCGGGTTCAAGCAGTCCGGACTCGGCCGTGAGGGCGGCGAGGAGGGCCTGCGCTCCTACATCGAGAACAAGTCGATGATCCTCAACGAGGTCCCGGCCGGCGAGCGCTGAGCGCGACGTTCCGGGCCCGCCGCCGCTGGTGGTGGGCCCGGGACGCCCGGTCCTCGGTGTCGAGGCGCACGGCAGCAAGGGCCGATCCCCACACCCGGTGACCCGGTCAGGAGCCCGAGCCCTCCGGGACGGGTAGCTCCACGCAGTCGGCCGCGCAGGTCCCGTCGGCCGGTTCTGGTGCGTCCGGCGCCGGCCGGTGCAACACGGCCCGTTCGGGGGCGACGACCACCTCGTCACCCTGCACGGTCGCGGTGCCGTCCACGATCAGCGAGTACCCACCCGCGTCCCGCGGTGGCCACAGCAGCGTGACGGCGTCGTTGCCCTCGATGTTGCGACGGCTGCTGCGCCCCACCTCGGAGACCCGCAGCGAACCGTCGACGGCCGTGACTCCCACGGCCACGACGTGCGGGCGCGGCGCCGTCCCCATCGTGAGCAGGTAGGCGAACGCGTAACCCTCGATCGTCTCGGCGATCGACCCCGTTTCGACCTTGATGCTCATCTCGCCAAACTACCGGCGCGGGGGCTGTGCGGGAATCGGCGGAGATCGGTGGCGGCTGCCCACCCCAGTGCGGATCATGGTCTGGACGCGCCGTCGTGGCGCCGGAGACCGGAGGCCGATCACCACATGACCACATCACTGCCCCGACCGCCCTTCGACCCGGACCTCGAGGCCGCGATCACCGAGGTGCACCGCGTCGTCCCACTCGGGATCACCCCGGAGCTGATCGAGCAGGTCCGGCGGGCCCGCGACGCGTCGTCACCGTCGCTGCACGAGGTGGCGGCCGGGCGGCCGATCGACATCGAGGAGCACACCGCCCCCGGTCCCGACGGCGACGTACCGGTGTCGGTCGTGCGCCCGCATGACCAGGTCAGCGGTGCGCCGGTCGTCTACTGGTGTCACGGCGGCGGGATGTTCATGGGCGACCGGGGCACCGGCGCGGCGCAGTTCTGCGACTGGGTCTCCCAGCTCGGGGTGGTCGTGGTCAGCGTGGAGTACCGGCTCGCGCCGGAGCACCCCGACCCGGCACCGGTCGAGGACTGTTACGCGGGCCTGGTCTGGACCGCGGAGAACGCCGCCGGGTTCTCTGCCGACGCGTCGTCGCTGGTCGTCGGTGGCACCAGCGCGGGCGGCGGTCTGGCCGCCGGGCTGGCCCTGCTCGCCCGGGACCGGGCCGGCCCGGCGCTCGCCGGCCAGCTGCTGCTCTGTCCGATGCTCGACGACCGCGACGACACCGGCTCGGCCGCGCAGTTCGAGGGCGTCGGGGTGTGGGACCGGGTCAGCAACCGCACCGGGTGGGAAGCGCTGCTCGGCGAGCGCCGCGGCTCCGCGGACGTCTCCCCGTATGCGGCGCCGGCCCGGGCGCGGGACCTGTCCGGGCTCCCGCCCGCCTACGTCGACGTCTCCTCCACCGAGACCTTCCGCGACGAGGACATCGCCTATGCCACCGCGCTCTGGAACGCCGGGGTGCAGGCGGAGCTGCACGTCTGGCCGGGTGGCTTCCACGGCTCCGACGGCTTCGTCCCGGGGGCGGAGCTGTCCCGGCGGGCCCGCGCCGCGCGGGTGGCCTGGCTGAGGCGACTGCTCGGGCGCTAGATCGTCGGGGTCCGGCCGTTCGTGCGGCGGCGTACTCGGGTATGACGGGATCGTGGAGTACACGAAGCTCGGAACCACCGGAATGGACGTCTCCCGGATCTGCCTCGGCGCCATGAGCTACGGCGTGCCGGACCGCGGCGGGCACCCCTGGTCGCTGGACTACGACGACGCGCTGCCGTTCTTCCGCCAGGCCGTCGAGGGCGGGATCAACTTCTTCGACACCGCCGACGTCTACTCCGACGGCACCAGCGAGGAGATCACCGGGCGGGCGTTGCGCGAGCTGACCGACCGGGACGAGGTCGTGATCGCGACCAAGGTGTTCATGCCGCTGCGCAAGGGACCGAACCGCGGCGGCCTGTCCCGCAAGGCGATCATGCAGGGGATCGACAACAGCCTGCGCCGCCTGGGCGTCGACCACGTCGACCTCTACCAGATCCACCGCTGGGACTACGACACGCCGATCGAGGAGACCCTCGAGGCGCTGCACGACGTCGTCAAGGCGGGCAAGGCGCTCTACCTCGGGGCGTCGTCGATGTGGTCCTGGCAGTTCGCCCAGGCACTGGCCCTGCAGGAGCACCACGGCTGGTCGAGGTTCGTGACGATGCAGAACCACTACAACCTGCTCTACCGCGAGGAGGAGCGGGAGATGCTGCCATTGTGCGCCGACGCCGGCATCGGCTCGATCCCGTGGAGCCCGCTCGCCCGCGGTCGCCTGACCCGCGACTGGGACACCTCGACCGCGCGCGCCGAGACCGACGACTTCGGCAAGAGCCTCTACCGCGACACCGACCGCCGGATCGTCGACGCCGTCGCCGAGATCGCCGGCAGGCGCGGCGTCACCCGGGCCCAGGTGGCGCTGTCCTGGGTCGCGAACCGGCCCGGGGTGAGCGCGCCGATCGTCGGTGCGACCAAGGAGCGCCACCTCACCGAGGCACTGTCCGCTCTCGACATCGAACTCGACGACGCCGAGAACGCGGCCCTGGAGGAGCACTACGTGACCCGGGAGCCGGTCGGGCACCGGTAGGCGCCGCGGCCGGGCTCAGGGCACGACGCTGGCGTGCACGTGGTCGAAGTGGCCGCCCGTCGCGTCGGTGGGGTCGTAGACCCCGCCGCCGTTGTACGGGCGGCCCCACCCGTCGGTGTCCGCGCCGCCGCGGTACCAGATCCGGCCCTGCCAGATCACGTAGCGCACGCCCAGGTCGGAGGCGTTGTCCCGGAGCCAGTTCGCGAGGGCCCAGCCGGTCGCGAGCTCCGCGCCCACGGGGAACTCGCCGGACCGGGTCGGGAAGAAGTCGCAGGCCCGCCCGGCCGGGTGGTCGCTGCTCGGGTTCCAGGCGTGCTCGGACCAGCACGTGACGGCCCGGATCGGCGCGTTCCGGCCGGGCTCGCCGAACCGGGCCAGGGTCTGGTCGTACACGGCACGCGCGGTCGGGGTCAGACAGCCCGCCCTACCAGGGAGGGACACCGACGTCGTCGGGTCGTCGACGGTGCACGCCTCGGGCGGGCGCGGGTCCAGGGCCTCGGAGATCGAGAAACCCCGGGAGTCCGCGACCACGGCGACGACGCCGGCCAGCAGCGCGAGCGCGAGCAGCACGCCCAGGACGGGCAGGGCTCGAGTGCGCACGCGCCACGTCCGTTTCGCCGGGATCAGGACCCGATCAACGTACGACGGTGGCCGGGCGTTCCCGCTCCCGGCGTGCCCGTCACACCCCGCCCGTCACACCCCGCGCGGGAGCCACTCCCGTGCCGACGCGCCCCGTGCGACCAGCACCGGGTCGCGGTCGAACCCGCCAGGGGTACGGGCGGGGGACTGCACGACACGGTTCAGCCGGGCGGTCAGCGGGTTCACCTGCGCGCCTTCGTCGGGCCGGGCTCTGCTGCGATCAGGACGGCGGGCCGTAGCGGTCGCGCAGGAGGAGGATCTCGGCCCGGCTGGCCGAGGTCAGATAGTCCGGTGATCCCAGGTCCATCCCGCCGTCGTCCTGCGCGTGCGGACCGACCCCGATCGCCGCCAGCATCGACTCCGCACGCTGGGACGGGCTGCCGGACACCCCGAGCCGGGCCATCATGTCCTTGACGGTCAGATCCGCTCCGTGGGTGCCCACCAGGCCGTTGGCCTTCCCGACGATCCAGCACAGCGCCGCCGCGCCACCGGAAGCGGTACCGCGGCGCCGGAAGATCGCGGGGTCGCCGGCGGCCACCCGGGCCAGCAGTCGCCGGCATGCCGTCCGGAGCTCGAGCGGTGCCGCCGTGGCGCCGAAGAAGCCGGTGCAGCAGTCGTCGACGAGCGCGAGTACCTGTCCGACCCGCTCGTGCACGTCGGCCGGGACCGATTCCCAGTCGAACGGCTCGTCGGGCAGCGGATCCGCGGTCAGGTTCTCCAGCGCGTCGCGTCCACCCACCGCCCGGCCCAGCGACTCCAGCACGACCGCGTCGGGGTCGAGGTCGTCGTCCTCGACCAGATCGTCCGGTTCGCCGACGGGGAGACCCATCGACTCCAGCAGCGCCATCGGGCCCTGGTGGCGCTTGCGCCGGATCGTCTCCCGATACTCGCCCTCGTACTCCTCGACGGCGGCCAGCACGCCGACGGTGAGACTCGCCCGGAGCCCCAGCTCGCGGTGGCCGAAGCGGATGAGCGCACGCAGCAGGTCGGGGACCCGGTCGAGGTACGCGACCGGGGCCACGATCTTGCGGGGCACCCAGTCGGTCAGGAGGATCTCGACCGAGACCGGGTTCCAGCGCAGCGGGTCGCCGGGTCCGTAGTCGGTGCCGTACCAGAGCAGCGTGTCGAGAAGGTGGCGGTGATCCGGGTCGTCGAACCCGGTGCCCTCCGCCGCGGCGAGGAACCGCTCCGCCAGCTCACCGCGCGCCGTGTCGTCCCACTCCCGGCGTTCGTATCCGTTCCCGCCCGCCGGCAGGTGCGCGACCAGCCACTCGACGAGTGGACGGCAGGCCGGCCAGGTCTCGGTCTCGAGCGGCGGGTACACCCGCGCGCCGTGCTCGATCCCCTCGGCGGTCCGGGCGCGCGCGTCGGCCGGGTCGAGGTCACGTACCTCGGTGTCCGGATCGTCGGCGATCTCGCGCATCTTCTCGGCCAGCTCGTCGACCGGTACCGGCATCACGAACGCGTCCTTCACGACCGTGCCCAGGTTGTGGTCCACGTAGATCGTCGCGGTGACGTCGCTCCCGTCCGGCAGCCGGGCGCCGAGCAGCAGGTCGTCCCCCTCGCAGAGGACGTGCACGACCTCGATCGCGCGCGGGTGCGCGACCGTTCGTGCGAGGTCGGTGAGCCAGCCGGGCAGAGGTGGATGCCCGCGCGTCCCGATCTCGCGACGAATCCGGCGGCGCAACACGTCGTCCCCGGAGAACTCCGCGATCACCGCCAGCACGGCGGAGGTCTCGCGCGCGTCGGTCTCCATGAACATGTCCATGAGCTGCGCACGGGTGGGGCGCCCGTCCTCGGTGCCCGGGGCGAGGGGCGAGCGCGGTTCCAGCGAGGACAGCAGCGCGCTGACGAGCTCGAGTAGCGCCAGGGGGTGGTCTTCGTCGAGGGCGTCGGCGATGTGGAGCCCGAGATCCGGCACGGCGGCCGTTGAGCGGTCGCCCCCGGATCGGCCCCGGGCAGCGTGGGTGCTGGTTGATCGCCGTGACCCGGATCGGCCGGGCCGCTTCGAGCGTGGCCGTTTCGACACGGGGGCAGGGTAGGACACGACCGGTCGGGGCGCGCCGCGACCGCGTGTCGGTAGGTGATCAGCGGCGTCACCACGGGACCGTCAGAGTCGGTCCTGCCCCGCCGTGTCTACTTGAAAGCTTCCCGGGAGCTTGAAAGTCGACATGAAAGCTTGAAGGACGTCTCCGGTGGAGGACGACGCGGTGGTCGCTGCGTTCCGTCGATCCCAATACCGCTGACTTAGGCGACCGCTCGCTCGATCTGGATCTTGGGATGGTCGGTGTGCTGAATTTGGCGATGATGCCTTCGTTTGACGAGCTTGTCGCCGACTTGCGTTCGTTTGACGACTCGTGGATTGCTTCGTAGTGCGCGGACCGGGTTTGGGCGTAGCGAGATTTCTGCACATGATCGATGGAGTATCTGATCGGCTTGATCAGGGGGGAAATTCCCCGTCGCTGACGATGCTTCGTCGGACGACGCGGAGGCTACGGATAAATGAGAGCCGGTCTTCATCGATGCCGATGTCGTCTGCGGCCTCGTGCATCAAATGTCGTATTGCGTAATGCGTGAGCAGCAGTGCCCAGATCTCCTGCTCAACCAGGTCGGGCTTCTTCGACCGCAGGACTCGACTGTTCGCGATTTGGTGAGTTTCAATCTCGTCGAGGCCGATTTCGAACTCCCATCGTTCGGCATAGAGAGCGGCGAGCTGCGCGGCAGGGCCCAGCTTGTGGTCGGTGATCGTAGTAACGAGCCGGATGGTCTCGGGTGAGTCCCGGTTAGTTACGCGGTATTCCACGACTCGCACTGGGATGCGGACGTCGTCGGGGACGGTGCGGCGCTTCCCCCTTTTCAAGTCGGTTTTGATTCGCTTAGGAAGAAGTTCGGATTGGTAGGACCCATCGGGAAGTTGTGCCAGCACCGGGAGTTGCACGCTTGCGGCGACTCTCCAGAGCAGGGTCGCGCCGGTGGCGGCGGCGTGGGTCCACAGGTCGTAGCTGAAGAAGCCGCGGTCGGCCATGACCAGCATGTCTGGACGGAACTGCGGCAGGAGCCGCTCGGTCAGCGCGCGCTCATAGGTTCGCCACGAGTCCAACTCCGCAGCGACGATCGCGTGGGTTCCGCACTCGGCCAACCCGACGAGCCGTACTTGCGGGAAGGCACTAGTTCCGCCACGGTACACGAATTTCTCGAATCGTTCGACGTTCTCCGGAGTGTCTGGGACGTCGAGGATGACGCCGTCGATCGCCATCACTCGCCAGCTGCGATACCAGGCTCCCGAAGTGCCAGGCCCGGCGATCGGTTGAGCGACCCGGATGAACAGTTCCCGGAGTGGCTGTGGACCAAGCCGGTCACGAGCCCTGGATATCGCACCAGTCGTGGGAACGGACCACCTACCATTCCAGGCGCGCAAGAACCGCAGACCGTTGACCAGTTTCTGCAGCACTTCCTCATAAGCATCCCCGTAGAAGAGTGTCAACGCGAGCACGTAGTAGACGACTACGCGTGCCGGCAGCAGACGCTCACGCTGCTCTTTCTTGCCTGTCGTGTGGAGTATTTCATCCACGAGGTCTCGAGGGACGACGCGAGTGAGTACGCCCAATCCCACTCGATCAGTGAGACTGCCCTCCGAGCTATCTAGGACATCACGCAGAACACCCATATCCGAATTATGTCAACGAATTGCATGGCAACCGCTGCGACACGCCGAAGAGGCTCGAGGCGGCAAGCATTCGAAGCTTGAATCCTCGGCTATGGTCCGAATCTGTCATAAATGCTAAGTCAGCGGTATTGCCGTCGATCCACGCAGACGACTGCGGCCGACCTGGCTCAGGGGACGAACCGATCTCGAGCGCGGCCGTGCCGGGAGACCCAACTTTCGGCACGATGAGTCCGGAACGGACGTCGATGATCGGGAGGCGACATGGTGGCAGCGCGTGCAGCAGGGCCGGGGAGCACGATGACCGGCCGGTACCTGCTGGTCCTGGGGGACGCCCTGCTGGGCGACGACGACTCGGCGGCCCGTACCGCCCTGCAGCAGCTGACCGGTCTGCGCGAGGTGACCAGCACCCGGGACGCGTCGGGCCCGACCGCGGCCGGCGGCGTCCGGCCGACGCTGTTCTCCCGGCTGGGCGTGGCGGTCGCCGACCTGACCTCGGAGCAGCTGCGTGCCGCGCGCGCCGACCGGCGCCTGGTCGGGGTCGAGCCGGAGCGGGTGCAGCGCGCGATCGCCCGCCCGCTGTCCGAGGAGTACCTGCGCGGGTTCTCCGACGCCGCACGGTTCCTGCACGAGCAGGCCGCCGGCGCGGGTACCGGCGCAGCGACGGTGGGTGCCGCCCAGTTCGGCGACACCGACAAGCTGACCTGGGGGCTGCAGGCGACCGGCGTCGCCGAGTCCCCGGAGACCGGCAAGGGAGTCACCGTCGCGGTGCTCGACACCGGCCTCGACCTCACCCACCCCGACTTCGCCGGTCGGCAGATCGAGTCCCGGTCGTTCGTCGACGGCCAACCGGTCCAGGACGTGCAGGGTCACGGCACGCACACCGCCGGCACCACCGCGGGTCCGCTCGCGCCCGGGACCGGACGTCGCTACGGCGTCGCGCACGAGGCGACGCTGCTGATCGGCAAGGTCCTCGGCGACGACGGCTCCGGCACCGACGCCGGCATCCTGGAGGGCATCGACTGGGCGATCACCAGCGGCGCGAAGGTGATCTCGATGTCGCTCGGCTCGGATGTCAACGAGGTCTCGGCGGCCTACGAGAACGTCGGGCGCCGGGCCCTGGCCGCCGGCTCGCTGATCGTCGCCGCCGCGGGCAACAACGCCGAGCGCAGCACCGGCAACGTCGGCTTCGTCGGGATCCCGGCCAACAGCCCGTCGGTGATGGCGGTCGCCGCGGTGGACAGCGCGCTGGCGATCGCCGACTTCTCCGCCGCGAGCTCGGCGGTCGAGGGCGGGCAGATCGACATCGCCGGACCGGGCGTGGACGTCTACTCGAGCTGGCCGATGCCGCAGGCCACGAACACGATCTCCGGCACCTCCATGGCGACGCCGCACGTCGCGGGCATCGCCGCGCTGTGGTCGCAGCGCACCGGGGCGGCCGGTCAGGAGCTCTGGGC
Organism: Pseudonocardia sp.; assembly: GCA_030451825.1. Taxonomy (GTDB): domain Bacteria; phylum Actinomycetota; class Actinomycetes; order Mycobacteriales; family Pseudonocardiaceae; genus Pseudonocardia. The sequence continues at coordinate 12,630 of JAKDNL010000029.1, forward strand.
CCAGCTCGTGCAGGCGGCGCAGCGGCTGCCGCTGCCGTCGGGTGACGTCGGGTCCGGACTCGTCCGGGCCCCCGGCGCCTGAGCGGGGGCCGGCGTCGTGTCCGAGAAGGTCACGATCTCGGTCGCCGACGGTTACGTCGACCGGATCGACGAGGTGGTCGCCCGGCTCGAGGAGGCCGGCGTGCGGGTCGAGAAGGTGCTGCGTGGGGTTGGGGTGATCATCGGGTCGGTCGAGGAGGCAGGGATGCGGGCCCTCGGCGCGCTCGAGGGGGTCGGTTCGGTGGAGAAGGACCGCACGGTGCAGCTCCCGCCGCCGGACTCCGACGTGCAGTAGCGGCTCGTGCAACCAGCCTGCCCGGGAGTGCCCGCGTGCGCCCCGGCCCCCCGTTGCACGAGAGCTCCGTTCGTGCGGGTGGGCTGTGCAAGAGCTCCGCTCGTGCAACCAGCCCGCGCAGGAGTACCCCGGGGGACCCCGCCCGTTGCGCGAGAGCTTAGCCTCCGACGCAGACCGGCGCCGCCGGGTCGGTGTCGCAGATCGCGGGCCGGGTGCCCGCGTTCGGCGACGCCGACGAGCCGGTCAGCGAGCCGAACGGCGAGGTCGAGAACGCATCGCGGAGCTGCATGTACTTGATCCCGCCGTAGACCACGAACGCCAGGAAGACGAGGCTCGCCAGCGACACGAGGACGTAGGTGATGACCCGCAGTGCGGTCATCGCGCCCGAGTCGCGCGCCACCACGGTCGTCGCGGGGGCGGACGCGGATCGGGCCGGCGACGGGCTGGGCTCCACCAGATCCCGGACGTGGGTCGGCTGCGGCTGCCCCGCGTCCTGCCGGCCGGGCGGTGACGGCTCCCGGGTCACCTGCGGGTTCGGGCGCGGCAGCTGCGGATACGGCTGCGCGGTCTCCGGGAGTGGCGTCGCCTCCGCGGACCCGCCGGCGCCGCGCTGACGCGGGGTCGGGGACGGCACGCGGGTGGTCGCCGGTCGGTCGGCGGGTTGTCCGTGGCGGGGGGTCGGGATGTCGGACGGCGGGACCTCGGACATGTCGACGTCGGACCCGGTCATGCCCGACCCCGGGAGGTCCGACCCGGCGATGTCGGACCCGGGGCCCGCCTCATCGGACCCGCGCCTGCGCTGCACGGTCGTCGGCCAGGGCTGGGGTTCGGTCACGGTGTGCCTCCGGTCGGTCGGTGTGCGGGCCTCTCGCCCATGAGACCGTCCCCCGGACCTGCGGCGTTAGCCCGAACGGCCGGACTCCACCCGTCGTGATGAACCTGCTTCCGGTCCCCGCCCGGGACGTGTAGGCGGCTCAGCGCGTGTAGATGCCGGTCGGAGCGGCGTGGTAGCCCTTCTCCCCGACGGCGCGGGCCAGCGGGGAGCGCACGTCGCCGGTCGTGCGGATCAGCTCCATCACCGCGTGCACGTCGTGGCGCGGGGTCCAGCCGAGATCGGCGCGGGCCCGTTCGTTGACGTACACGCGGTCCAGGGCCGCGAACATCCGCCAGCCGCGCCCGGCCAGGAACCGCGCCAGTTCCGGCGCCCGGCGGGCGACGACGGACGGGGCGTCGCGCCCGAGCTCGGCGACGTCGTCGCGGGTGAACGGGGTGGTCGCGCTGACGATGTAGCGCCCGAACCCCAGCTCCGGTGCCCGCACGGCGGCGAGCAGGTGCGCGTCGACGACGTCGCCGAGCTCCACCCGCCGGTACAGGTACTCGACGAGCTTGAGGTTCGCGTCCGCGTACGCCTCGCGGACCTCGTCGCGGTCGTCTCCCTCGGGGAAGAACCGGGACGTCCGCAGCACGACCACCGGCAGGCCGAGGTCACGGGCGGCCAGCTCGCACAGGTCCTCGGCCGCGGTCTTCGTGGCGCCGTAGACGTTGCGGACGACCGGAGCCACGTCCTCGGTGATCCACGCCGCGGGCGCGCCCCGCGGCGGGGACAGCGCCCGCCCGAACGCGCTGGTGCTGCTGGTGAACACCACGCTCGTCACCTCGGCCGCCGCGGACTCCTCCAGGAGCGCGAGCGTCCCGGTGACGTTGACGTCGACGAACGCCTGCCGCCCGTGCGAGCCGACGTGCGGCTTGTGCAGCGTCGCGGTGTGCAGCACGTGCGTCACGCCGTCCAGCGCCCGCCGCACGACGTCCCGGTCGGTGACCGACCCGACCACGGACGTCCAGGGCGAGGGCAGCACGTCCAGCCCGACGACGTCGTCGCCCCGGTCCCGCAGCGTGCGCACCAGCGCCTCGCCGAGGTGGCCGGAACTGCCGGTGACCAGGAATCTCCCCACGTCCGGTGACTCGACCACCCCGACCGGCGCCGGGCAACCCGATTCGGAGGCTCAGCCTCCGGACAGGGCCGCGGCCAGCAGGACGCCCAGGGTGTGCTCCACCTCGGCGCGGACACGCCGCGGGTCGTCCGCGGCGGCGATCAGGAGCGCGCCCTCCAGCGTGGCGCTGAACAGCATCGGGGCGAGCACCGCCGCCGGGGCGGCCAGCGGGGCGCCCGCCCCGGCGAGCTCCTGCATCCGCGCGACGATCATCCCCAGGCCGTGGCGCATCTCGATCGTGCGCCACTCCTGCCAGCCGAGCACGGCCGGAGCGTCGGTCAGCGCGATCCGCCGCACATCCGGGCGCTCGCACACGTCCAGGAACGCGGCGAGCGCGTTCCCCGGCTCGGGGCCGTCGAGCACCGGGCGGAGCTCCTCGGCGAGCCCGGCCTCCAGCTGCTCGAACACGGCCCGGAACAGGTCGTCCCGGTCCCGGAAATGGTGGTAGAGCGCGCCGCGGGTCACGCCCGCCGCGGCCACGATCTGCTCGGTGGACACGTGCGCCGCCCCGTGCTCGGTGAACAGCACCCGGCCGGCGTCCAGCAGTGCGGCACGCGTGGTCGCGGTCCGCTCGGGCTGGCTACGACGTCGCGCGGTCACCTGCGAATCCGATCACGAGCTCGGCGAGCCGCTCCGGACGGTCCAGCGGGAGGAACGTGAACGCGTCCTCGACCGGCACCACGGTCGCGTCCGGCAGGACCTCGGCCAGCCGGTACGCGTCCGAGAGCGGGAACAGCCGGTCCTCGGACGACCAGGCCAGCAACACCGGTCCGGGGAAGCGGCGCAGCCCGTCCACCGCGGCGAGCGTGTGTCGCCGGTGCACCCCGCGCAGGAACCGGCGCAGGTCGTCGCGCACCCCCGCGTCCCGCCGGGACGGTTCCAGGAACCGGCGGGCGTCGACCGGGCGCTTGGCCAGCCACCCGAAGGTCATCGGCAGCCGGTGCAGCAGTCGTGGCCGCAGCGCGGTGACCAGCACCCGGACGGCACCCGGTACCCGGGCGAGGGTCGGCAGGTAACCGAACATCGCCGGGAAGAACCGGGTGAACGAGTCCGACGAGGTGAGCACCACCCGGCCCACCCGCTCCGGGCTGCGCGCCATCAGGATCTGGGTCAGCGCGCCGCCGGTGTCGTTGGCGACGAGCGTGACGTCGTGCAGGTCGAGCCGTTCCAGGAACTCCGCGATCATCGCGGCGACGCCGGGCGGGCTCAGGTCCGCGCCGGGCACCGGAACCTCGTGCGCGCCGAGCGGCCAGTCCGGGCTCAGACACCGGAAGCCCGCCGCGGCGACACCCGGTACGACACCGCTCCAGAGGCCGGAGTGGACGAGCAGTCCGTGCACGAACACCACCGGTGGCCCGTCGCCACGCTCCCGGTAGCGGATCGTGCCGCCGTGCAGCGCGATCTCGCGGGCGTCACCCAGTGCGTCATCTCGGCTCATGCACCCAACATACATGCTGTATGTATCTAACGACACCTACTCCGAGCCGAGTAGATCCCGCAGCTCGGTGACCGCGCGGCGCAGCTCGTCGGCGAACGCCGTCATCTGCCCGGCGACCGCCTCCGGGGTGCTCAGGTGCACGTGCAGGCGGTCCGGCAGCAGGACGTAGGCGACGCCGATGCACTGCTCGCTGGTCGAGCCGAAGCCGAAGTACCGGATGTGCGTCGAGGGCGCCGAGCTGGTCGACAGGTAGTCCGACCGCATGATCGTCCAGCCGGGGGAGTCGAACAGCGGCATCGGCTCGGTGACACCGATCTCGGCGCCGCGCCGCTCCCGGATCAGGTCCAGCTCCCACAGGTGCTGCTCCGGGGCGTCGCCGGCCTGGCACTGCTTGGCCCGTGCCCCGTGCGCCGCGGCGGCCGCGCGGAACGCCTCCCGCCGGGTGCCGGCGTCGGTGCCGGGGCTCTGCATCGCGTCGACGAACGCGAGCACCTCGGGCGTCACCACCCGCATGGCCTCGGTGCGCCCACCCCGGAACTGCCGGGTGGCGATCGACTCGTAGGTCGCGCCGGTCAGGCCGCGTGCCCGGCGGTGCGCGAGCTGGTAGGCCATCTGCACGAACGCGTCCGGCGAGCTGCCGAGCGACTTGGCCGTCTCCGCGCCGACGTCGTCGAACGTCAGCACGGTGGTGGCGGTCGCGGCGAGGAAGGCGTCGAAGTCCTCGGCGGCGGCGCGGACCTGCGCGCGCAGGTCGTCGTCGAGGACGAAGGCCACCGGCGTGACGGCCGGTTCGCCCTGGCTGTGCGCCCCGACCCGGGCTGCGTGGGCGGAGACCGGCTCGCCGAGCATCGCGTCGACCAGGGTCAGGATCGTGGTGCCGTCGAGCAGGCAGTGCTCCACGTTGATCCCTGCGGTCCCGTCGGCCAGCACGACGAACGAGACGGCCTTGTCGAACCAGCGGTTGCCGCTGTCGCCGGCCAGCATCGTCCGGCAGACCGCCTGGTCGCGGGCGTCGCCCTCGCCGGAGGGGGTCACGTCGTCGAGGTCGACGCAGAACAGCGCGCGCTCGATCACGTCGATGGCCTCGGAGTTCGCGGGGTCCAGGGCGGTCAGCGCTGAGCGGGTCGTGGCCCACTCGGCGCGGGCCTTCGTGGTCAGCGAGCCGACCGACTCCTCGACCGGCGCCCGTCCGGTCGCGGCGGCGAGCACGGTGCGCATCCCGGCCGCGATCTCGTCGACGGTGTGCGGGCGCCCGTCCGCGCCGAGCACGTCCATCCGGTACATCCGCCCCCGGGATGCCACCACGACGTGGCGCTCGGTGGAACGGCCCGGCCAGTGCGGCGAGTACGGCGTGCGGACGGTGTCCTGCGGCGCCCCGGGGATCCGGGTGGTGGAGAACAGGTGCCTGCTCTGCTCCATCGACTGCGGCGCACCGCGGGCGAGCAGGGGAGGGAACGACTCGTCGTCGAGCTGCGCCTTGTGCCCCAGCGCGGCCATGGTCAGCTCGGCGGCGCGGGTCGGCTGGTCGGCTGTGTGGTCGCTCCCGGCGGCGTCCCCGAAGAGGAAGAAGAAGTTCGCGTTCAGCGCGATCCGGTCCCGGCGGCCGAGGTAGCGGCGCGGCCAGAACTCGTCGAGCCAGCTCGCGACGTCGTCGCGGGCGGCGAAGCGCTCGAGGTCGGCGTGCAGTACCCGAGCGGCGCTGTCCGACGACAGAAGCTTCTCGGTCGCGGCCTGCGTCGCGGCCAGCTGCTCGTCGTTCAGGAGCGGGGCGCACCACTGCAGGAACCGGGCGGCGCTGTCCTCGAGCGTGGGTAGCGGCACCTGCGGCAGCCGGTCGTCGTTGCCGAACGTGGCGGTGGAGACGTCGGTGTCGGTCACGGCGCCTAGTCCATCAGCTCGTCGACGCGGACGTCACGCGGGCGGGCGTGGACGTCGGTCACCCGCCCGAACAGCTGCCGGGTCCGGGCGGGCGAGCCCACCACCCCGGGCCGCTCGCTGTAGGAGAAGATCGCGCTGTGCCGGTCGACCGGCCCGGAGACCTCGGTGACCCGGTGCAGCGCGTAGCGGCCGCGGAACAGCTGCAGGTCGCCGGGTCGCAGCGAGATCCGCCGTGTGAGGTGCTCACCCCGGCCGTCCAGCACCATCGCCACGTCGTCGGGGTTCTCGGCTCCCGCGCTGCGGATGTCCGGGCAGTACTCGAACTCGCCGCCGGACTCCGGGGCCTGGGTGAGCAGGCTGATCGCGAACTCGTTGGTGTCGAAGTGCCAGGGGTGCGACCGGCCGTCGGTCACGACGTTGAGGCACAGCCCGGCCAGCGGGTCGGCCAGCTCGTGCAGCTCCGGCAGCCCGAAGCAGGCGGCGAGGAAGGCCTGGAAGCCCGCGTCGGAGTAGAGGCGGTGGATCGCCGCGGTGTCCGGGATGTGATCGCGGGCGACGAACGCGTTGCCCCGCTCGAAGCGCACCCGCGCCGGATGTCCCGGCGGCAGGAACTCCTCGGGCGCCTCGGTGTTGTAGACGTTGACCGTGCGGGTCTCGACGTAGGCACGCGGCGCGACGTCCCGGCCCTCCGCCCGCAGCCGGTCGAGCCGGTAGCCCCGGACGAAACCGGGGAGCACGGCGCAGCCGTCGGCGGCGAGCGCGTCGCGGGCGTGCGCGACGGCGTCGGACCACATTCGGCCGCAACGGTTCCCGAGCGGATAACGCTCGGTGTCCACGATGTCGGAGAGATCGAATTCCGGGTGTGGTTCCCGGGAGGAATTCAGGGTGCTCTCGGTCTCCGCAACAGGCACGGTGTTCACCGCGCTCCTTTCCCGGTCGGCGTTGTCGCCCCGATATTCAAACCGGGCGACGGCGTGGATGTCCATGCGTGCCATCGCCTGTCGGGCCGGTCGGGCTGCGATGGCGTCCGCGGACCGGGCCGACTGGGCAGGTCAGGGTGGGTCTGCGGTACTCCCGCATCGCAACGCTTCCGGAGCCGTCTGCCGCTGCCCGTGCGGTGGGGGCCGGTCCGTGCGTCCAGGTTCGTGGGCCGGTCCGTGGAGCGGACGAGGGCGTCTCCGGGAGGTGTGAAATGCGCCGTCGCCGCTTCTGTCGACGCCGGCGTTGCGCCGCTGCGTTGTACGACGCAAATGTACTTCGGTAAATGCAGGAATGCGGTTTTCACACGACTGGGTGACATCTTCGTGCTCGGCGTGTCGTTGGTCTTCGTGACGGGGGTCTCGCGCAGCGGGCGACCCGTCGGGGCACGTCCCGGAGGTTTCCAATGCCCCGGGTCCGCTCCGGAGTGACGGCACGGGCATACGACGAGACCACAGGAGATCCACGTGTTCGAAGGATTCAACAAGACGTTCATCCGGGATGCGATCGACCGCAGCTCGGAGAGCCCGATGGACCGCCGCCGCTTCCTTCGCGCGGCCGGCCTCACCAGCGCCGGCGTGGCCGGCCTGGGCGTGCTCGGTGGCGGGATCGCGTTCGCCGGCGACGAGGGTGACCACGGCAAGGGCGGCAGCGAGGGTGGCCCGTCCGACGCGGCCGTCCTGAACTTCGCGCTGAACCTGGAGTACCTGGAGGCGGAGTTCTACCTCCGCGCGCTGACCGGCGAGGGTCTCAAGGACTCCCAGGTCGACGGTGCGGGCACGCTCGGCGAGGTGACCGGCGGCTACCAGGTTAAGTTCGAGAGCAAGCTCGGCAAGCAGTACGCGGCCGAGATCGCGGCCGACGAGAACGGGCACGTCGACTTCCTGCGCAAGGCCCTGGGCGACGCCAAGGTCGCCCGCCCGGCCATCGACCTGCAGGACGCCTTCACCGCCGCCGCCACAGCGGCCGGTGTGATCAAGAAGGGCGAGACGTTCGACCCGTTCGCCGACGAGACCAGCTTCCTGCTGGGCGCCTTCATCTTCGAGGACGTCGGGGTCACCGCCTACAAGGGTGCGTCGCCGCTGATCGCGAACAAGACGTTCCTGGAGGCCGCTGCCGGCATCCTGGCCGTCGAGGCCTACCACGCCGGTCTGGTGCGCACGCTGCTGCTCGTCGGTGGCGCGGCCGAGACCGTCGGCAAGATCTCCGATGCCCGCGACTCGCTCGACGGCCCGGACGACCTGGACCAGGGCATCGTCGACTCGGACGGAAACGCGAACATCGTGCCGACCGACGAGAACTCGATCGCGTTCTCCCGCTCGGCCGGTCAGGTCCTCAACATCGCGTACCTGAACCCGGCGAAGGTCACCGAGGGCGGGTTCTTCCCGGCCGGCGTGAACGGCGAGATCAACTCGTCGGACGCCAACGGCTGAGTCCCCTCCGTACGGCGTGGGCCGACCATATCGCCGGCCCACGCCGGATGGGACCCTTGTCACGACGCCCCGGGACGGCCCGGGGCCGACCTCGACCTGAGGAGCGAATTCCATGGGAGCGATGAGCCCCACCCACTGGTTGATCGTGCTGGGCGTGCTGCTGCTGCTGTTCGGCGCCAAGAAGCTGCCCGACCTCGCCCGTTCGGTCGGCCAGTCCACGCGTGTGCTCAAGGGCGAGATGCGCGGGCTCAAGGAGGACGAGGACGCCGCCGGACCGGCCGCCAAGGCCTCCCCCGCCGTGGAACAGCCGAGCGTCGTGCGCAACGAGGGCGCGTAGGTCCTCCCTGTCCGGAAAGCCGCTTTCACCTGCGAATCCTTCATGATCGAGGTGTGGGACGGCTCACGCGATCTGAGTGATCGACAGGTGGAACATCCCGCCCCCTGACGTGCGATTTTCTGGGTAGATGCAACACCGCATCGCACAGCGCAACGAGTGACCCGAACGACCCGAGCCGGGAGGGCATCGCTCTCACGGCTCGATCCGTATCCGGGCCCGTTTTCGGGCCCGCTGGCCGTCGTACGGTGCCCCGGTGACGGGGACGGTGCTGGTGACCGGGGCGAGCCGCGGGGTCGGGGCGGCGACGGCCCGGTTGCTCGCGGAGCGCGGGCGCGACGTCGTGATCGGCTACCGGTCCGACGAGGCGTCGGCCGCGGCGGTGGTGGCCGACTGCCGCGCGGCCGGGGTGCGGGCCGCCGCGGTGGCGGCCGACCTGGCCGTGGAGTCCGACGTGGTGCGGCTGTTCGACACGGCGGTCTCCGAGCTCGGGCCGGTGACCGGCGTGGTCGCCAACGCCGGCGGTGCGCCGTCGCGGCAGCGGGTCGAGGACATGACCGCCGCCCGGATCGACGAGGTGCTCACGCTCAACCTGCGCGCGGCCCTGCTCTGCTCGCGGGAGGCGGTGCTGCGGATGGCGCCCCGGCACGGCGGCGCCGGCGGTGCCCTCGTGCACGTGACGTCGCGGGCGGCCGTGCTCGGCTCGCCGGACGAGTGGAACGACTACGCCGCGGCCAAGGCCGGCGTCGAGGCACTCGTGGTCGGCCTGGCCAAGGAGGTCGTCGCGGACGGGATCCGGGTGAACGCGGTCCGGCCCGGTCTGATCGACACCGACTTCCACGCGACGGCGGGCGAGCCCGGACGGGTGGCACGGATGGCGCCGGGCATCCCGATGGGCCGCGCCGGCCGTCCGGACGAGGTGGCCGGCGCGGTCGCCTGGCTGCTCGGCGACGAGGCGAGCTACGTGACCGGCGCCGTCCTGGACGTCACCGGCGGGCGCTGAGCCGCCGCGGAACGCCCCGGTGGTGCAGGAACGACCACCCGGGCCCCGCAACGCGCACGGATCCGGCTCCCGCGCGCGTCGTGATGCGCGCGGGAGCACCAACTCGCGCGCGTCACCGACGGACAGCGCCCGCCGACGCGCAACGGGGACAGGGCACGGTCTGGCGCCATCAGCGGAGCTCAGTGGCCGGGCTACCCTCCGGGCGTGACCGACCGGCCCGGCCCCGACCACCCCTCCGCTGTGCTCGACGTGCGCGCGCCCCGGCGCCGCCAGGTGCTGGCGCTGCTGACCGGGTTGGTGTTCGTGCTGGCCGGCATCGTGCTGACGACCGGACCGCTACTGCCGGCGCTGGTCGGGGTGTTGTCGATCCTGTTCTTCGCCCCGGTCGCGCTCTACCAGCTGGTGATGCTGCTGCTCGGACGGCCGCGGGTGGTGGTGGACGATGCCGGGGTCACCGACCACGCCTCGCCGGCCGGGATGGGGCTGCTGGGCTGGGACCGGATCCGGGGAGCGCGGGTCGAGAAGCTCGACGAGCGGGCCCGGCTGGTGGTGATCGAGGTCGCCGACCCGGATGAGCTGGTGCGCGCCTCCGGGCCGCTGTTGCGGCGGACCCGCCGGGCGACGCGGGACCGGTTCGGCAGCCCGCTGGTGATCCCGGTGCGCGGGCTCGGCGTCCGCTCGGACGTGCTCTGCCGGGCGATCCGGGAGCGGGTCCCGCGGAGCTGAACCGGCCGCGGGGCCTGGGTCAGGAGGAGGCGCGGGTCAGTAGGTGGCGCGCAGGGTGCGGCCCGTCGTGGCCCGCGAGGCGCCCCAGCGGCGGCGGGGCTCGCGGCGTGGTTCGGTGCCGATACCGGAGGCCTCCGCGCAGAGCAGGCATCGGGAGCCGGGCGGGCTGGACAGCGACGCGGGCAGCACCACGTGTCCGCAGACCGCGGTGCACTGTCCGGCGCCGGAGGCCAGGGAGTCGGCCAGCACGACGTGCGCGACGACGTGGTTCCTACCGTCACGGGCGCAGGTGACGAGCGCGTTCTGTTGCTCGCACTCGACGTCCGCCACGCCCGGGGCCCGGCGGTTCACCGGGACACACCTCGCCCGATCTGCGACACACCGGCGTGCGAGCCGTGATCCGAGGGATCGGACGGAACAGGCACGGTGAGCACCTCCGGGTGGTGGGGCGGAAAGTCCATGGTGACCCCGCACCCCGTGCAGATGCAAGTGCATCCGCACGAACGGCCGAACTCTGAAAAGATCGTCATGGCGCAGAGTGGCGAGGGACACGGAGGTGCGTCCGATCGCGTCGGAGCGGCGCGGGCCCGCCCTCACGCGGTGTCGTCCGGGGACCCGTCGCCGGGGTGGTTCAGCAGGGGTTCGGCCGCCATGTCCGTCGGCGTGCCGGGTCGGCGCGGCCGCCCGTCCCAGCGTGCGCGGCGTCACAGAATGCGCATGTCGCGGGCGTTGTCAGTGGCCTCAGCGGCTGCATGTCCGGCAGGACGCTGTTAGATTTTATCGACATGATCGCACCCGAAGAGGCCGAGACAGGAGCGTCCGCGCGCTCCCCGGATGTCGTATCCGAGATCGAGATCCGCGTTCCGGCTCCAGCCGACGGTGTCGACATGTGGCGGCTCGCCGTCGAGTCGCAGGTGCTGGACGCCAACTCCCGCTACGCCTACGTGCTGTGGTGCCGTGACTTCGCCCGGACCTCGGTCGTGGCCAGCCGTGACGGGCGCGCCGTCGGTTACGTGACCGGCTACATGCGGCCGGACGCGCCGGCGACCGTCGTCGTCTGGCAGGTGTGCGTGGACGCCGCAGCCCAGGGCGAGGGACTCGCCGGCCGGATGCTGGACGCCGTCTACGACGGTGCCCTCGGCGCCGACCGGATGGAGACCACGATCACGCCGGACAACGACTCGTCGATCCGGTTGTTCACCTCGTTCGCGAGACGACACGACGTGCCGATCGAGCGCAGTGCCCTGTTCGGACAAGAACTACTCGGGGACGGCCACGAGCCCGAGGACCTGTACCGCATCGGCCCGACCACCGAGGGTGAGACCACATCATGACCGTTTTCGAGGATCTCGAGTCCGAGGTTCGCAGCTACTGCCGGAACTGGCCGGTCGTGTTCGACACGGCCAAGGGCAGCCGGCTCACCGACGTCGACGGAAACAGCTACCTCGACTTCTTCGGCGGTGCCGGTGCGCTCAACTACGGGCACAATCCGGAAGCACTGAAGAAGCCGCTGCTGGAGTACCTGGCCCGGGACGGCATCACGCACGGCCTGGACATGTACACCGTGGTGAAGGGCGAGTTCCTGCACACGTTCCAGGACAAGATCCTGGCGCCGCGCGGGCTCGACTACAAGGTCCAGTTCCCCGGCCCGACCGGCGCGAACGCCGTGGAGTCGGCGCTGAAGCTCGCGCGCAAGATCAGTGGCAAGGAAGCCATGATCAACTTCACGAATGCGTTCCACGGGATGACGCTCGGCGCGCTGTCGGTCACCGGCAACTCGATGAAGCGCACCGGCGCGGGCATCCCGCTGGTGCACGCCACTCCGATGCCGTTCGACAACTACTTCGACGGCAAGATGCCCGACTTCCTGTGGTTCGAGAAGCTGCTCGACGACTCCGGCTCCGGTCTCAACGAGCCGGCCGCGGTGATCGTGGAGACGGTGCAGGGCGAGGGCGGCCTGAACCCGGCCCGCATCGAGTGGCTGCAGGGCCTCGACGCGCTGTGCAAGCGCAAGGGCATCCTGCTGATCTGCGACGACGTCCAGATGGGGGTCGGCCGGACCGGCCCGTTCTTCTCGTTCGAGATCGCAGGCATCAAGCCGGACATCGTCTGCGTCTCCAAGTCGATCTCCGGCTACGGCATGCCGATGGCCGTGGTGCTGATCAAGCCCGAGCACGACGTCTGGGGCCCGGGCGAGCACAACGGCACGTTCCGCGGCAACAATCCCGCGTTCGTCACCGCTACCGCGGCGATCCACGAGTACTGGAGCGACGACACGCTCGAGAAGTCGACGATCGCCAAGGGTGAGCGCATCGAGGAGGCGTTCAACAAGATCGCCCACGACACGACGAACACCGAGATGTTCGCCAAGGGGCGCGGCATGGCCCGGGGCATGCAGTTCGAGAACGTCGAGCTCGGGGAGAAGGTGGCCGCGGAGGCGTTCCGGCGCAGGCTGCTGGTCGAGACCGCGGGACCGTCCGACGAGGTCCTGAAGTTGCTCTGCCCCCTGACCACGACCGACGACGAGCTCGACGAGGGACTTGCGATCATTGCCGAGTCCGTCCGAGCCGCAACCGGGAGCTGAGTGAGAACATGATCGTCCGCACCCTCGACGAGATCACCGACACCGATCGGGACATCGAGTCCGAGAACAAGAACTGGCGGAGCAAGCGCATCGTCCTGGCCAAGGACGGCGTCGGTTTCTCCGTGCACGAGACCGTGCTGCAGCCGGGATCGGTGAACGACTTCTGGTACGCGAACCACATCGAGGCCGTCTTCATCACCGAGGGCGAGGGCGAGCTCTACGACAAGGACAACGACGTCACCTACCAGCTGGCGCCCGGCTCGATCTACGTGCTGAGCGGGAACGAGAAGCACCAGCTGCGGCCGAAGACGCTGATGAAGACCGTCTGCGTGTTCAACCCGCCGGTGACCGGTCGTGAGGTGCACGACGAGAACGGCGTGTACCCGCTGATCACCGAGGGCTGAGACCACCGGCCGGCGCACAGTCGGCAGGGAGGGCGTTTCCGCTGGAATCCAGCGGGAACGCCCTTTCCGTCGTCGACCCGGTCCCTGTCCGACACAGACCACCACACCCTTGGAAGGGACGAACGGATACGAGGAGGCCACATGACTGCCGTGGCTGGCAGCAACACCGACCGGACCCGCACCGGAGACCGCTACCGGACCCGGGTCTCGGAGACCCCGGAGTTCATCGCGCGGGCCGAACCGACGGTATGGGGCAGCGAGTCGAGCGCCGGGATGTTCGGCGCCCAGGAACTCGCCGCCCACGCCCGGGACGGCTTCGTCCAGGTGCCCGGGCTGCTCGACCCCCAGGAGGTCGCCGGCTACCAGGCCGAGCTGGACCGCCTGGCCACCGACACGGGCGCGTCGCCGGTCGCGCGCGCCAGATCCTCGGCTCGGACGTCTACATCCACCAGAGCCGGATCAACTACAAGCCCGGCTTCGAGGGCGGCGGCTTCTACTGGCACTCCGACTTCGAGACCTGGCACGCCGAGGACGGCATGCCGTCCCCGCGCGCGGTGAGCTGCTCGATCTCGCTGACCGACAACCACCCCTACAACGGGTGCCTGATGATCATGCCGGGTTCGCAGAAGACGTTCGTGTCCTGCGTCGGCGAGACCCCGGAGGAGAACTTCCGGTCCTCGCTCAAGGAGCAGGAGATCGGCACGCCGGACCACGACTCGGTCACCGCGATGGCCAACCGGCACGGCATCGCGATGATGACCGGCAAGGCGGGCTCGGCCACGTTCTTCGACTCCAACTGCATGCACGGGTCCGGTGACAACATCACCCCGTACTCGCGGTCGAACATCTTCCTGGTGTTCAACAGCGTGGAGAACCCCTGCACCGAGCCGTACTACGCGCCGACCCGGCGGCCCGGGTACATCGGGGCGCGGGACGTCACCCCGATCCGGTAGCAGCGCCGCGACGTGCCGGCGGGGCCCCGCCCAACCCCCCCCGGCCCCCCCGCCCCGGGGGGGAGAGGGCCGCGGGGGGCGCGCCCGGAGCGTGGGGCGGGTGGCCGCCCAAC
>JAKDNL010000420.1 GCA_030451825.1 Pseudonocardia sp.
GGCCGGGGTGGGCCTGGGCTCCGGGCTCTCGGCGAGCGGAGGCCCCGCGGCGTCCCGGGACGCGGTGACCCGTCGCCTGGCCGCGGCCACGATCACCCGGGCGCCCGGGCTCCCGGCCGGTACCGACTTCGCCGATCTCGGCGGCACCCGGTTCGTCACCGCGAACCCGGACTTCTACCGGATCGACACCGCGCTGCGGGTGCCCTCGCTGACCGCCGAGGCGTGGCGACTGCGGGTGCACGGGATGGTCGTGCGGGAGCTGGACCTCGGCTTCGAGGACCTGATGCGCCGCCCGCTGATCGAGCGCTGGGTCACGATGACCTGCGTGTCCAACGACGTCGGCGGCGATCTCGTGTCGAACGCCCGGTTCGTCGGCGTCGACCTGCGCGCGCTGCTGCTCGAGGCGGGTCCGCTGCCCGGCGCCGACCAGGTCCTGTCCACCAGCACCGACGGCTGGTCGGCCGGCAGCCCGACCGGCGTGCTGCTCGAGCCCGGCCGCGGCGCGCTGCTCGCGGTCGGGATGAACGGCGAGGCGCTGCCCCGCGAGCACGGGTTCCCGGTGCGGATCGTGGTGCCCGGTCTCTACGGCTACGTCTCGGCGACGAAGTGGCTGGCCGACATCGAGCTGACGACGTTCGCCGCGCAGCAGGCGTATTGGATCGACAAGGGCTGGGGCGCGCTCGGCCCGATCAAGACCGGCGCCCGGATCGACGTTCCGGGCCCGTTCGCGAGCGTCCCGGCCGGGCCGGTGACGATCGCCGGGACGGCGTGGTCGCAGCCGCGGGGGATCTCCCGGGTCGAGGTCCGGGTGGACGACGGCCGGTGGCAGCGGGCCTCGCTCGCGGCCGCGCCCGGGGGCGACACCTGGCGGATGTGGCGGATCGTGCTGGACCTGCCCGCCGGCCGTCCGACGCTCGAGTGCCGGGCCACCGACGCCGACGGGTCGACCCAGACCGACCAGCGGGCGGATCCGCTCCCGGACGGCGCCACCGGCTGGCCGTCGCGCCGGTTCACGGTCGGCTGACCCGGACGACCGGGCCTCGCGGCGCGATGAGCGCTGCGGCACGGCGGGGTCGTGAGATGCCCCTCGATGCGGGGAAGCTCACGATGAGCGGTGGATTTCTCTCGATCACCGGTCGGTCCAGGTCATCGACCCGGCGAGCACGTCGGACGTCAAGATCGCAACTTTGTGCGGGCCTTCACAAGCGGCTACCGTGGGTTCTCGTCGCCGGGCCAGCGGGGTCTTCCTGCAGGTGCCGGGCTGTGTGCGCGCCACCCGGGTTCGTCTCGAACGGGATGATCCGGCGCCGTGCGTCCGCCGGGCGGCACGGAGACCGGTACCCGGAACGGGGCACCGCGAACCGGATCCCCGGCGACGCCGCCGTACGGGGACAGCATCGACCATGGACAGACTCGAGACAAGAGCCGGAGGAGGCGCCCGCGTGACCACGCCGCCCGAGACCGGCCCGGACGCCCCCGTCGCCAAGCGTCCGGTCCCCGAGGCCACGGTCACCCGTCTCGCCGTCTACCTGCGCCTGCTCGGCGAGTTCGCCGAGAGCGGCGCGGAGACGGTCTCCAGCGAGGAGCTGGCCACGGCGTCCGGGGTGAACTCGGCGAAGCTCCGCAAGGACCTGTCCTACCTGGGCTCCTACGGCACCCGCGGCGTCGGTTACGACGTCGCGTCGCTGCAGCACCAGCTGGAGCGGGTGCTGGGTCTCGACCACCACCAGTCCGTGGCGCTGGTCGGGGTGGGCAACCTCGGTCACGCCCTGGCCGGCTACGCCGGTTTCGCCGGACGCGGATTCCCGGTCAGTGCGATGTTCGACGTGGATCCCGACCTGGTCGGGATCCGGATCAACGGCATCCTGGTCGAACACGTCCGCGACGTCGAGACCGTGTGCCGCGATCGCGGGGTGACGATCGGGATGGTGGCGACGCCGGGACCGGCCGCTCAGGGTGCGTGCGACCTGCTCGTGCGCGGCGGGGTGGCGTCGATCCTGAACTTCGCGCCGGTGGTGCTGCAGGTGCCGCCCGACGTCGAGGTCCGCAAGGTCGACCTCGCGGTCGAACTGCAGGTACTGGCGTTCCACGTGGCCCGTCGCCACGTCGCGGGCGAGTCGGAGACCGCGGGCGCGCTGCGCCCCACGCCGGCCGGCGATACGAATGGAACTGCGAACGGATCGGTGGTGTCCCCACGATGAGTGTTCTCGTGGTCGGCCTGTCACACCGCAGCGCGCCGGTGGAGATGCTCGAGCGTCTCGCGGTGGCTCCGGTCGAGGTGCCGAAGCTCCTCGAGGAGATGCTCGACCGTGCCCACGTCGACGAGGCGGTGCTGCTCTCGACGTGCAACCGGATCGAGGTCGTCGCCGTCGTCGACGCGTTCCACGGCGGCCTCGGCGACGTCACCGAGGTCCTCGGCCGGCACGCCGGCTTCGAACTCGGCGAGCTCTCCGAGCACCTGTTCGTGCACTACGCCGGATCCGCGGTGCAGCACCTGTTCTCGCTGGCCGCCGGGCTGGACTCGATGGTGGTCGGGGAGTCGCAGATCCTCGGCCAGCTGCGTTCGGCCTACGCCGCCGCGGACGGGGCCGGCTCGGTGGGCAAGGTGCTGCACGAGCTGGTCCAGCAGGCGCTGCGGGTCGGCAAGCGGGTGCACGCCGGCACCGGGATCGACGAGGCGGGCGCCTCGGTCGTGTCCGAGGCGCTGCGTGACGCCGGGCGCGAGCTGGCACCGCAGCCCCACCCGGTCACCGGCCGGGACATCCCGGAGCAGGACATCCCGGACCAGGACGTGTCCGGTTCCGAGGTCCCCGGCCTGGACGGCGCTCGTGCGGTGATCGTCGGCGCCGGCGCCATGGGCGCACTGGCCGCCGCGCACCTGCGCCGCGCCGGGGCGTCGGAGATCGTGGTGCTCAACCGTTCCGCCGAGCCGGGTGCACGCCTGGCCGAGAAGGTGCTCGATCAGGGCACCCCCGCCCGCTCCGGTCCGCTGACCGACCTGCCCGCCGAGCTGGCCGGCGCCGACCTGCTGCTGGCCTGCACCGGTGCGATCGGCACGGTCGTGCGCGTCGAGGCGGTGAGCGAGGCCATGTCGCACCGCGGCGGGCGCCCGCTCGTCGTCTGCGACCTGGGCCTGCCGCGCGACGTCGACCCGGCCGTGGCTCAGGTGCCCGGCGTCGGGATGATCGACCTGATCACGCTGCAGCGCCGCCTGCCGGACTCCGCGGACGGCGGCTCGGTCGCCGTCGCGCAGCGGATGGTGGCCGAGGAGGCCCAGAGCTACCTGGCCGGGCAGCGCTCGGCCGAGGTCACCCCGACCGTGACGGCGCTGCGCCGGCGCGCCTCCGAGGTCGTCGACGCGGAGCTGCTGCGGCTGGACTCGCGGCTGCCCGACATCGACTCGAAGGTGCGCGAGGAGCTCTCGCGCAGCGTCCGGCGCGTCGTGGACAAGCTGCTGCACACGCCGACCGTGCAGGTCAAGCGCCTCGCCGAGGGGCCGGACGGGGACAGCTACGCGGCCGCGCTGCGCACGCTGTTCGAGCTGGACCCGCAGGCCGCCGCGGCCGTGGCTGCCCCGGTACGCGGGCCCGACGGTGA
Source organism: Pseudonocardia sp. (assembly GCA_030451825.1). Lineage (GTDB taxonomy): Bacteria > Actinomycetota > Actinomycetes > Mycobacteriales > Pseudonocardiaceae > Pseudonocardia. Next base: position 3,598 of record JAKDNL010000420.1, read on the forward strand.
GGCAGGGAACCTGGCCGCCGCGCTGAACCCGACCACCATGGGCACCGTTCCCCCGGAGCAGGGAGAGCTGTCGTGAGCACCCCACGGGACCCGTCGACACCCCCGGAGCAGGCGGCGCTGCGGATCGGCACCCGGCCGTCGAAGCTGGCCATGGCCCAGTCCGGCACGGTGGCGCAGCAGCTGCGCGCCGCCGGGCACCCGGCCGAGCTCGTGTCCGTCTCCACCAGCGGCGACCGCTCGATGGCCCCGGTCGTCGAGCTGGGCGTCGGGGTGTTCGTCTCGCAGCTGCGCGAGGCGCTGGTCGCGGGCGAGATCGACGTCGCCGTGCACTCCTTCAAGGACCTGCCGACGGCGCCGGACCCGCGGCTGAGGCTCGCCGCGATCCCGGAGCGGGAGGACCCGCGCGACGCGCTGGTCTCCAGCCGCGGCCGGGTGCTCGGCGAGCTGACGCCGGGCTGCACCGTCGGTACCGGCTCCCCGCGCCGGATGGCCCAGCTCGAGGGCCTCGGCCTGGGGCTTGAGGTGCGCCCGATCCGCGGCAACGTGGACACCCGGATCGGGAAGGTCCGCTCCGGCGAGCTGGACGCCGTGGTCGTGGCCGCGGCCGGTTTGCGCAGGCTGGGCCGCATCGACGAGGCCGACGAGCTGCTCGACCCGATGGTGCAGATGGTGCCGGCCCCCGCTCAGGGGGCGCTGGCGCTGGAGTGCCGGGCAGACGACACCGAGCTCGCCCGGATGCTCGCCACCACACTGGACGACGCCCCGACACGTGCCGCGGTGACGGCCGAGCGGGCGGTGCTGGCCACCCTCGAGGCCGGCTGCAGTGCACCGATCGGTGCACTCGCCGACGTGGTGTCCGACCTCGACGAGGACGGGCACGTGATCGAACGGCTCTCGCTGCGAGCCGTCGTCGGCACCACCGGGGGTTCGCTGCTGCGGACCTCCATCACCGGAGAGATGGACGCCGCCGAGAAGCTCGGAGCTGCGCTCGCGCACGAGCTTCTCGACATGGGCGACGGCGAACTGCCGGTTCCGGCAGACGCCGGTCGCCCCGATGACCGCCGTATCGGGAGTTGAAGAATGACCACTTGACCTACCACCCCGGGACGGATCGCCTTCGTCGGCAGCGGGCCCGGCGACCCCGGCCTGCTCACCGTGCGCGCACGTGAGGTGCTGGCCGGATCGCCGCTCGTGATCGTCGACCCGGACGTTCCGGACGCGATCCTCACCCTGACCGCGGACGGGGCCGAGGTGCGCCCGGCCGTCGGGCAGCCCGGCGACGTCGCGGGTGACCTGCTGGCCGAGGCCGCGAGCGGCCGCTCGGTGGCCCGCCTGGTCTCCGGCGACCCGCTGACCAACGACGCGATCGTCGCCGAGGCACTCGCCGTGTCCGCGACCGGCTCGCCGTTCGACGTGGTGCCCGGCGTGTCCTCGTCCACCGCCGTCCCGGCCTACGCCGGGGTCGCGCTGGGCTCGGCGCACGTCGAGGCCGACGTCCGCGCCGGGGTCGACTGGGCCGCGCTGGCCGCGTCCCCCGGCCCGGTCGTGCTGCACGCGACCGCCGCGCACCTGGCCGACGCCACCGCCGGCCTGGCCGCGCAGGGCGTGCCGTCCGAGACGCCGGTCGCGATCACCGCGGGCGGCACCACCTCGACGCAGAAGACGCAGTCCTCGACGCTGGGCTCGATGGCCGGCGACGGCGCGGACCTCGAGGGTCCGCTGGTGCTGGCCGTCGGCGACGCGGCCGGGCGCCGCGGGGACCTGTCCTGGTGGGAGTCGCGCGCGCTCTACGGCTGGCGGGTCCTGGTGCCGCGCACCAAGGACCAGGCCGGCGTGATGAGCGAGCGGCTGCGCATGCACGGCGCGATCCCGGAGGAGGTGCCGACGATCGCCGTCGAGCCGCCCCGCTCGCCCGCGCAGATGGAGCGCTCGGTCAAGGGCCTGGTCGACGGCCGCTACCAGTGGGTCGTGTTCACCTCCACCAACGCGGTGCGCGCGGTGTGGGAGAAGTTCGCCGAGTTCGGTCTGGACGCCCGCGCGTTCTCCGGCGTCAAGATCGCGTGCGTGGGCAACGCGACCGCGGAGAAGGTGCGCGAGTTCGGCATCGTCCCCGAGCTGGTGCCCGACGTCGACGAGGCCCAGACCTCCACCTCCGAGGGCCTGCTGGAGATCTTCCCGCCCTACGACGACGTGCTGGACCCGGTGGACCGGGTGCTGCTCCCGCGCGCCGACATCGCCACCGAGACCCTCGCCGCCGGTCTGGCCGAGCGCGGCTGGGAGATCGACGACGTGACCGCCTACCGCACGGTCCGCGCCGCTCCGCCGGCCGCGCCGATCCGCGAGGCGATCAAGACCGGCGGGTTCGACGCGGTGTGCTTCACCTCGTCGTCCACGGTGCGCAACCTGGTCGGGATCGCGGGCAAGCCGCACACCCGCACCCTGGTCGCCTGCATCGGCCCGGCCACCGCCGAGACGGCGCGCGAGTTCGGCCTGCGGGTCGACGTGCAGCCCGACGAGGCCCGCGTCCCGACCCTGGTCGACGGCCTGGCCGAGCACGCCGCGAAGCTGCGCGCCGAGGGCGCCCTGCCGCCGCCGCGCAAGGTCAAGGCCCGCCGCCGCTGACCCGGCCCCGACACGGCCCCCGCACCGCCCTCCCGGCGGCCCGGGGGCCGTTTCGCGTCCCGGCCCCCGGGCCCGGGGCGCGCCCGCCGGGGGGGGGGGGGGGGGGCGCCCCGCGGGGGCGCCCGGGGG
>JAKDNL010000966.1 GCA_030451825.1 Pseudonocardia sp.
GGGGCAGGCTGGTTGCACGAGCGGGGCTCTCGTGCAGCCGGGCTGGACGAACGGAGCTCTCGTGCAACCGGGCTGGGGCTCCTCGGGGGAGTCCCGCGCAGCAGCTCAGCGCTGGGGATCTTGCGGGGCGGACGCGGACCTCATCGCTGAGGTCGATCATGCGGGCCGGTGGGCCGGAAGGGCCGTGCGCCCGGCCGTCGCCGCGCCGGTCAGCGCCAGGGCCACGAGCACGACCAGCAGCACCGACATCGCCACGGCCGGGGTCACCAGCAGGGCCAGCAGCGCCCCACCGAGCCCGATGAAGGCTGCCGTGGCGAGCTGGTCGAGCAGCTGCGCCGACGACGAGTGCGCGCCGACGTCGCCGGCCCGCGAGTGGGCCAGGGTCAGGTAGGAGATCGCGGAGAACGCCATCCCCATCCCGACGCCGGACACGCCCCAGAACGGCAGCGCCAGCCAGCCGTACCCGAGGCCGGTGGCGACCAGCACCAGCCCGGTGATGCCGCCGGCGATCAGCAGGAACCCGGTGCGCAGCATCGCCGAGCGGGACAGCTCCGGGCGCCGGCCCTGCCAGGCCGCGGCGCCGGACCAGCCCAGCGAGGCGACGATCAGCGGTAACCCGGCCGCGGCGAGCGACCAGCCGTGCGTCGCGGTGAGCACCAGCGGCAGGAACGACCCGACGGTGAAGAACGACCCGGCCACCAGCCCGCGGGCCGCGACCACCGCCGCGACGCCCGGCCGCGCCCGGAACACCCCCCGCGGCAGCAGCCGCCGCAGCGACGGAACCAGCAGCACCACCGCGACCGCTCCGACGACGGCGCCGAGGACGCCGAGGCGCCCGAGCGCCCAGCTCAGCCCGGCCACCCCGGCGGCGGCCCCGAGCGCGGCGAACACCAGCCCGGCACCACTCCGGCCGGTTGCCGCGTCCGGGTCGGGCGGGCCGAGCCGTCGTACCGCCGGCAGCACCAGCGCGACCGCGAGCAGCACGATCGGCACCAGACCCAGGAACACCCAGTGCCAGGACAGTCGCTCGGTGACGAGGCCGGCCAGCGGCGGGCCGACCAGCGACGGGATCACCCACGCCGAGGAGACCAGCCCGAACACCGCGGGCCGGGCCCGCTCCGAGTACACCGCGGCGATCAGCACGTAGACCGCCACGCCCTGGACCCCCGCGCCCAGGCCCTGCAGCAGGCGGCCGAGCAGCAGCTGCCCCATCTCGTCCGCGGTGCCGGCGACGATCAGGCCGACGCCGAACAGCGCCGGCGCCGCGACGAGCGCGACGCGCGGCCCGCGCGCGTCGCACCAGCGCCCGCCCAGTGCGGTGCCGAACACGGCGGCCGCCAGGAAGATCACGAACGGCCACGAGTAGAGCGCGATCCCGCCCAGGTCGGCCACGACCGCGGGCATCGCCGTCCCGACGCCCATCGACTCGAACGCGGTCAGGCTGATCAGCAGCAGGATCCCGACCGTCGTCGCGCGGCGGCTCGGGGCCCACAGCTCCGACGGCCGGGGCGGTCCGGATTG
>JAKDNL010000421.1 GCA_030451825.1 Pseudonocardia sp.
GTGGATGTTCGTGCATTTGGTGGGGTTAAGGGTGGCCCCCCTGGGGTGTATTAACTCTCCCGCGACATTTAAACCCGCGCACGGGTTGGCCGGGTGGGAGTTCAGCCCACCGGGTCACCGGCAGCGGTGACGGCCCGTCGGAGCAGGTGCTCGCGGCAGGCCAGTACCGCGGGGCCAGGTGGACGATCGCGGTGCCAGAGCAGCCCGACGGGGCGCCGGATCGGCTCCGGCGACACCGCATGCGTCGTGACCGCGGGCCCGGGGGGCTGCACCACCGACCGCGCGATCAGCCCGACGCCGAGGCCGTGCGCGACCAGCTCCCGGATCTGGTGCGGCCCGCTGCACTCGAACGCGACGGACACCGTCGTCGCGGCTTGCTCGGCCGCCCGATCCAGCAGCCGGCGCAGCCCGCTGCGGGCGGACAGGCAGGCGAACGGGTCCTCGGCCAGATCCGAGACGGCGAGCGCGCCCCGCCCGGCCATCCGGTGGCCGGGCGCGGTGATCAGGACCAGCTCGTCGTCGAACAGCACGCCGGTGGCGATCCGGTCCGGGAGCCCGTGCACCAGCGGCGCGATCGCCAGGTCGAGTTCGGCTGCGTGCAGCGCGGCGACCAGCTCTGCGGTGCCGCCGGTGCGCAGCTCGAGGGTGACCGCGGGCCGGTCCCGGCGGAACTGTGCCAGCGCGCCTGCCAGGTCGAACGGGTCGATCGCCTGGATGGAGCCGATCCAGACCCGCCCACCGGACGCCCCGGTCAGCTCGGCGGTGTCGTCACGCAGGCCGTCCATCTCGGCCAGGATCCGGCGGACACGGCCCAGCACCAGCTCCCCCGCGTCGGTGAGCAGCACCCGGCGCGTCGTGCGGTACAGCAACGGCGCATCCAACTCCCGTTCCAGCTTGGCGATCTGCGCGGAGACGGCGGGTTGGGCGATCCGCAGCGCCTGTGCGGCCCTGGTGAACCCGCCGTGCCGGACGACGGCCTCGAAATAGACGAGTTGCCGCAGTTCCATGACACTCCCGATTGATAGCAACTCACGATGGATACCATCGTAATGCGGTCTTGGACTTATACCCGGCGAGCGGTCCAGGCTGAATCCCATGACTGCTGCACCGCACCGGACCTGGTTCGTCACCGGCGCCTCCGCCGGATTCGGACGGGTCATCGTCACCACCGCGTTGGCCCACGGCGACCGGGTGGTCGCCACCGCACGCCGCCCCGAGGACCTCGACGACCTGTCCGGCCCGGACGACCGGCTGCTGCGGCTGCGGCTCGACGTCACCGACAGCGAGCAGGTCGACGCAGCCGTCACCGACGCCGAGGCCTGGGCCCCGGACGGCATCGACGCGCTGGTCAACAATGCCGGCCACGGCTACCTGGGCGCCGTCGAGGAGCTCTCCACCGACGACGTGCTGGCCCTGCTGTCGGTCAACCTGCTCGGCGCGCACGCGGTCACCCGCGCGGTGCTGCCGCACATGCGCGCCCGGCAGCGCGGGCACGTGGTGCAGATGTCCTCGGTCGGCGGTGTGGTCGGCAACCCGGGGCATGCGGCGTACGCGATGTCGAAGTTCGGCCTGGAGGGGATGTCGAACGCGCTGGCCGGCGAGGTCGCTCCGTTCGGGATCCGGGTGACGATCATCGAGCCCGGCCCGTTCCGGACCGAGTTCGCGGGCCGTTCGATGCAGGCCGCACCGGCGATCGGGGCCTACCGCGACACCCCGGCCGGGAGGCTGCGGGAGTCGATGCCCGGCCAGGACGGCGTCCAGCCCGGGGACCCGCAGCGGGCCGCGGAGGCGATCGTCGCCGTCGTCGAGCACCCGAACCCGCCGCTGCGGCTGCCGATGGGCGCGGCCGCGGTCCGCCGGATCCGGGAAGCCCTGGAGGGACGCCTGGCAGAGCTCGCGGAGTGGGAGAAGGTCGCACTGGACACGGACTTCCCCGCGTCCAGGAGCTGATTCGCGGTCGAGATGCGCCTCACTGCTCCCAGCGGCGACCTCTCGAACCGTGGAGCGCATCTCGGGTGCCCCCGACAGGTCATCCCGTCGGGGGCGGTGTCACCTCGACCGGGACGCCCAGGTCGGTCAGGGACACGGTGACCACGCCCGGCGTCGGGGCGGAGGCGGCCTGCGGCGCGGTCGGCGCGACCGAAGCGGTGCGCAGCTGCGCGACCGTCCCGTCCGGCCCGATCCACACCTCGATCCGGGGTGTCGGCGACGCCAGCGCGGAGAGCTCGGCGATCTCGGCCTTCGCGGTCGCGTCCGGGGCCGGGACGGCGGAGAGGTCGACGCTGCCGCGGTAGAGCGTGGCCGGGACCCCGCCGATCGTCTCGGGGCCGACCTCGACCACGTCGCGCAGCCCGGTCACCGACCGCAGCGCGCCCGCGACGGCGCCGACCGGCACCAGGCCGGGCGAGAGCGGTTGCCAGCGCGTCCCCAGCCGGGCCCAGGCCTTGCCGTCCACCGCGCGTAGCGCGACCTCGCGCTCCCCCACCGTCGCGGTGAGATCGGCGGCGAAGGGCTCGAAGCGGATCGGGCCGGTAGCCCGCACCGGCCCGATCGCCGACTCGACGACGACGTCGGCCCGCGCCGAGCCGGCCCGGATCGTCCGCACCGCCGCATCACCGACGGCCTGCCCGGGTTCGGCGGCCGCGTCCACGCCGGACGCACCGGCCGGCGCGGGGGGCTCGGGCGCTCCGGTGCAACCGGCGAGCAGGAACCCGGAGCAGAGCAGGACCGCGATCGCGGCGGCGGCCCGGGTCGGGAGCGGGCTCACGCCTCGGGAGACTGCATCCGCCAGCGGATGCCGGCCTCGATGAAGTCGTCGATCTCGCCGTCGAGCACCTGGGACGGGTTGTTCTGCTCCAGCCCGGTCCGCAGATCCTTGACCTGCTGATAGGGGTGCAGCACGTAGTTGCGCATCTGGTTGCCCCAGGAGGAGCCGCCGTCCTTGAGCGAGTCCATCAGTGCCTGCTCCTCCTCACGCTTGCGGGCGAGGAGCTTGGCCTGCAGCACCATCATCGCGCTGGCCTTGTTCTGCAGCTGCGAGCGCTCGTTCTGACACGACACGACGATCCCGGTCGGGATGTGGGTCAGCCGCACCGCGGAGTCGGTCGTGTTGACGCCCTGCCCGCCGGGCCCGGAAGACCGGTAGACGTCGACGCGGAGCTCCTTCTCGTCGACCTCGACGTGGTCGGTCATCTCGACCGACGGCGCCACCTCGACCCCGGCGAACGAGGTCTGGCGGCGCCCCTGGTTGTCGAACGGCGAGATCCGGACCAGCCGGTGCGTGCCCTGCTCCACCGAGAGCGTGCCGTAGGCGTACGGGGCGTGCACCGCGAACGTGGCCGACTTGATGCCGGCCTCCTCGGCGTAGGACGTGTCGTAGACGTCGGTGCCGTAGCCGTGCCGCTCGGCCCAGCGCAGGTACATCCGCAGCAGCATCTCGGCGAAGTCGGCGGCGTCCACGCCCCCGGCCTCGGCGCGGATCGTCACCAGCGCCTCGCGCTGGTCGTACTCCCCGGAGAGCAGCGTGCGAACCTCGAGCGAGGCGATCTCGCGGCGCAGCCGGGCGCGCTCGGTGTCGGCGTCGGTGCTCGCCGAGCCGTCGTCCTCCTCCTCGGCCAGCTCGTAGAGCACCGGGAGGTCGTCGAGCCTGCCGCGCAGGTCGTCGAGCCTGCGCAGGTCGCCCTGGGCGTGCGCGAGCCGGCTGGTGATCTTCTGCGCGGCCTCGACGTCGTCCCACAGATCGGGTCGCCCGGCCTGCTCGGAGAGCTCGTCGATCTCCTGGCGCAGCGCGGGCACGTCGGCGACGGCCTCGATGCTGGACAGCGTGCCGTCGAGATCCTTGATATCGGCCTGGACGTCGGGGTTCACAGCATTTCAGCCTACGCGGGCCTCGGATCGGGTCGTGCGCGGATACCGGCGCCCGGGCAGCGACAACCGCGCACGGCCGGGTCTACTCGGACGGGACGGCGTCGATCAGCTTGATCATGGCGCGGGTGTGCGCCACGGCGAAGTCGGCGACCGGACGGCGGTACGGGTCGTCGGTCTGCTTCGCCGCGGCCCGTGCCTGGGCGAGCCGCTCGGTGTAGGCCTCGCGCGAGGTGCGCAGCAGCTCCGAGCGCTGCTTGACCGTCAACGACCCGGCGTTGAGCAGCCGCAGCACCAGCGGGCTGCGCACCGCCTCGGCCTCCCCGCCCGCGGCGAGCCAGGCCTTGAACGCGCGCTTGCCGGCCGCGGTGATCACGTATGCCTGGGACGCGCGCGGGCCCTGCTTGCCCAGGCGCAGCAGACCCTCCTCGGTGAGCACCGGGAGCTCCCGGTAGACCTGGCTGCGGGTGACCGAGAAGAACAGTCCGAACTGTTCCCCGGCCTCCGACACGAGTTGCCCGCCGGTCATCGGGCCGCCGTGCAGCAGACCGAGCAGTGCGGCGGCAGTGGAGTTGACGGGTGTGGCTGGCATCGGGTAACGGTCGCACGATGCGGGCGCTCCCGCATCCACAGTGCACTACTCAAGGTCGGCCCCGACCGGGTCCGGAACCCGCCGTCCGCTGAGGACCAGCGGCCACCGGGGTCCCGTACCCGGCCCCGGGGCTCAGATCGTCAGTGCGGCGATCCGTTCGCGCTGGGCGTCCACGTCGCCGAACTGGCCGGCCAGGCGCTTGGCGCGCTTGTAGAAGAAGTGCGCCTCGTGCTCCCAGGTGTAGCCGATCCCGCCGTGGTACTGGATCATCGCGGCGGTCGCCTGCAGCGCCACCTCGGAGGCCTTTCCCTTGGCCACGGCGACCGCGAGGTCGGCGTCGGCAGGGTCCATCAGGCCGGCGCCAGCGCGGTCGACCGCGTGCGCGGCGTAGAGCGCCGCGTGCTCGGCCATCGTCACCCCGACGTGCAGGTCGGCCAGCGCGTGCTTGATCGCCTGGAACGACCCGACCGGAACGCCGAACTGCTGGCGCTCCCGGTCGTAGGCCACGGTGCGCGAGACGGCCTCGCGGGCGATCCCGACCAGGTCGGCGGCGACGAGCACGGTGGCCCGGTCGGTGACCTGGCGCAGTACCTCGGAGGTGACCCCGGGCAGCGCCTCGACGTCGGCGACGTCGATGTTCGCCAGGCGGGTCGTTCCGTCGTAGGAGCCGGCCGGCGTCGCGGTGAACGAGGTCGCCAGGCCCAGGCCGTCGCCCCCGGAGGGGCCGGCACAGCGGACGACGGCGACGTCGGCGATGCCGCCGTACTCCACCGCCCGGACCGTTCCCGGGGCACCGAGAGAAGCGCCAGCGGAACGAGCATCAGCACCGAGAGAAGCGCCAGCGGAACGAGCATCAGCACCGAGAGAAGCGCCAGCGGAACGAGCATCAGCGGATCCGCGCAGCGAGAACGCGCCGACGGTGTCGCCGGAGGCGAGCCCGGGCAGCCACTGAGCCTTCTGTTCGTCGGAGCCTCCGAGCCGGACCGCCTCGGCTGCCAGCACGGTGCCCCGCCACGGCCCCGGTGCGGCGCCGGCCCCCAGCGCGCGGGCGATCACCTGGGCCTCCACCAGGCCGAGGCCCAGGCCGTCGTGCTCCTCCGGGACGAGTACCGCCGGCCAGCCCTGCTCGGCCGCGGCCTTCCAGAGCGACTCCGGGTGCCCGTTCCCGTCGCCATCCTCGGAACCCACAGCCTCCACGACGCCGCGCACGGCGTCGAGGTCGAACCGCTCGGCGAGGTAGCCGCGCACCGTGGCGTCGAACTCCCGCTGGTCGTCGGTGAGTGCGAAGAACATTCCGAGATCCCCTCCCTACCGCGGCAGGCCGAGCACGCGCTCGGCGGTGATGTTGCGCTGGACCTGGGACGAGCCGCCCCAGATCGTGACCGAGCGGGACCACATGGCCTGCGCGTGCAGCGGGCGCAGGTCCAGGCTCTGCCCGTCGGGTCCGGCCAACGTGTCCAGGGTGGCGTCCTCGCCGAGGATGTCGTCGTAGACCTCCCAGAGGTCCTGGAACGTCTCGGACCACTGCAGCTTCGTCATCGACGACTCGAAGCCCAGGTCCTTGCCCTGCTCGGTCCGGGTGAGCACGTGCATCGAGTGCAGCTTCAGGCACTCCAGTTCGGTGAGCACCCGGGCCAGCTTGTTCCGGATCACCGGGTCGGTGTCGCGGCCGAGCGTGCGCGCCACGGCGACGATCTCGTCGTACTGCCGACGGAACTCGGTGTACTGCGAGATGCCGGACGCGCCGCGCTCGAACGAGAGCAGCAGCATCGCCGTACGCCAGCCGTCGCCGATCTCGCCGAGGCAGTCGGCGGCCGGGACCCGGGCGTCGGAGAAGAAGACCTCGCCGAACTCGCTGGCGCCGCTCATCTGCTTGAGC
>JAKDNL010000967.1 GCA_030451825.1 Pseudonocardia sp.
GCGCGGGTGATCGGCACGGTCATCCGGACCCAGCTCGAGCCGCCGGCCACCCAGCTCGAGCCGCCGGCCACCCAGCGCGGGTCGGCGGCCGGGGGAGCGCTCGACGGGCCCAGCAACCCCGGTGGCTCGGGCGTCTCGACCGGATCCGGGACGGCCTGGCTAGACGATGAGCAGGCGCGCGCGTACGGCGTGATCCGCACAATGACCTCGACGAAGACCACGACATCCGAGCGCCGGTAGATCCGGTTCGGCTGTGGTGAATCGGCGCGCTGCCTGCCCTCACCCGACCACCCCCAGGTACATGCCTGGGGGTCGGCGAGCAGAGGCCGCAACACCTCCGCACGGCGCGTGGGTTGGTCCTCGTCGTAGGACTGGAAATCCGCCGCGAACCGGCCGGCAAACGCGGTCGCCTCCAGATCCGCGATCGGCTCCAACGACCGCACCGACCGGGAGAACGAGTCCTCGGCCGCCGCATACCTGGTTACCGAGGCCCGGCCCGGCTCGGGTCGGCGAGCCGGCCCGACCCGACGCCGACCGTTGAGAGGAGGCTGTTGCGGCAACTCCACATGGAGCGGGACCTGCGGGGCCGCCAGCTCGGGTTCCCGGTCGAGAGGGCGCATCGCCGGCGGAGCCGCGCTCGCCCCACCTGGTTCATCCGGCGGCATCTCTGCCAGGCCGGTGACAGTCATGGCCGCCGAGCTGTGGTCGTGCGCTCCGGCACGGAGGTTCGGGGTGGTGTGGGTGTAGAGCTCCTGCTCGCCGCGGCCGCCATCCGGGGCAGCATCGGCCTCAGCCGCCGGCCGCGGCTCCGGCGCAGCGGTCGAGTCGTGCGTCGGCTCTGGCCGGCGGGGCGACTGTGGGCGATGCCGCAGGGGAGGCGCCTGCCGGGAGGCCTCAGGCATCCCAGGGGCACGAGAGTCCTCCCCGGTGGGCCCTGTGCCGAGGCCCGGCGCCGTGCGCCACTGCGGCCCCGCCCGGGTCTTCGCCTTGGGCATCGCTACCGCCCCGCCCCTCGGTAGAGGTCGGTGCGCGCGGCTCCTGCCAACCGCTCTGAGTGGTACACGCCACGCCTTGGCACCACTTGAGCTCCCTTCCACGACCGCAACCACTCCGGGGCTGTCCCGCAGGCGGCACACGGTCGCCCGGTGCACACCCCGTGATGGCGGTTCGAGAGGAGACCTGCCCCGGCAGGGGGAAAGTTCCCGACCGCAGGAACTTTTTTCGAGGAACCATGTGGCCGCAGGATCGGTCATCACCGCGAGACGGGGACGGCCCCGTCGGGCGGCGAGGGTGGGACGAGATCGAGAGCTGTCGGTCGCGGGCGGTAGCGTCGTTCTCCTGCCTACCGCTCGGAACAGACCGAACCGCCAGTGACCCGAGCACAGACACGTCCCCGCGCCGACGAGAAGGGCACCCTGTGGCCTGGCTGGACGAGAGCCGCTTCGCCGACATCCACACATTCGTCTATTCCGGGATCCGCTTCGATCCGGAGACCGGCGTCGCAGAGTTCGACTTCG
>JAKDNL010000422.1 GCA_030451825.1 Pseudonocardia sp.
GATCAAGCGATGACCACGCCGCCGTGGAGTCTGTCCGATCAACGGTGTATCCGGGTGGCCTCCGCATGCTGGGCCGCTGGTGATCGGGTTAGACGCGGTGGGCAGCGACTGCGTCGGTGTAGAGCTGTTCGGCCTCCGCGGCCGTGGTGGGGTCGAGGCCGGTGACCAACGCGACGAGGACGTCGATGACGGCGAGGTGGACCAGGCGGCTGGCGGTGGCTTCGAGGCCGTGGAGCTCGGTGGCGCCGGCGACGATCGCGAGGCTACAGAGCTCGGTGAACGGCGAACGGTGGTAGCTGGTAAGCCCGATGGTGCGGGCGCCGGCGTCCCCGGCCGCACGGAGCGCGGTGAGGGTCTCTTGGGTCTGGCCGGTATGGCTGATGGCCAGGCAGCAGCCGTCGGTGCCGAGCATGCGCGCGGCGAGGTGTTGCTGGTGCGGGTCGGTCAGTACCTCGGCGTGCACGCCGAGGGTGCGCAGGCGGTGGCCGGCGTCCATGGCGATCGGAGCGGAGGAGCCGACGCCTGCGACAAGTACGTGGGTGGCGCGCCGCAGCTCCCGCGCGACGCGGAGGAGGGTGTCGTGTTCGAGTGTGGCGGGGAGCTGCTCGAGCCCGGTGACCGCTGACCGGAGAACCGTCTCGATCGTGTTCGCCGGGGCTCCCCCGAGTTGTTGGCCCGCGGTCGCGGGCGGTGCGGCTTCGGCGGCGAGGCGGAGCTTGAGGTCGTGGAAGCCCTTGAGGTCGATGTCCTGGCAGAAGCGCACGACGCTGCCGACCGAGGTTCCGGTGCGGTCGGCCAGGTCGGTGACGGTCAGGCCCACGACCTCGGCGGGGGCGGCGAGGACGGCGTCACCGATGCGGGCCGCGGTGGGCGAGAGGCTGGGCCGTAGCGACCGGATCCGGGCGGTGATCGGCCCGACCAGCTTCGGTTCGGGGCGGTGATCGAGCGCGGCTCGGGTCGTCACGGGGCGGGCCATACCACCACCTTAAGCCAGCTAGGCCCCCGCATTTCGGAAGTTCCATGCTCTGTGGACGGAAGTTCCATCCATCGTTCAGGTTCCATACGATCTACGTTTCCGGCGCGGGCCTAGCTTCTGGTACTTGTGATGACGAGCAGCGCAGAGGGCGTTCTGACCACCCATACGGGCAGCCTGCCGCGCCCGAGCGAGCTGGCCGAGTTGATGGTCGCGCGCGAGACCGGTACCGCGGACGGGGAGTCGCTGGCGCGGCTTCCGGGCCTGGTCCGGGACGCGACCCAGCAGGTCCTGGCGCGCCAGGGCGAGATCGGGATCGACGTCGGGAGTGACGGCGAGCAGGGCAAGATCGGTTACGCGACCTATGTGAAGGAGCGGCTGTCGGGCTTCGACGGCGAAGCCGGAACGCTTTCGCTGGCCGACCTCGACGACTACCCCGAGATCACCGCGCAGGCTCTCGACGGGCTGGTGACCGCGACACCGTCGTGCACCGGGCCCGTGCGCTACACCGGTGGCGAGGACCTGGCCCAGGAGCTCAAGGAGCTCCGCGCGGCGGTGGACTCGGCCGGTGATGGTGCGCCGTCGGAGGTGGTGGTGACCGCGGCCTCGCCGGGGGTGGTCGCGATCTATCTCGCCGATCAGCACTACGGCTCGCACGAGGCCTATCTCGGGGCGCTGGCCGAGGCGATGCGCACCGAGTACGAGGCCATCGTCGCCGCGGGGTTCGTGCTGCAGATCGACTGCCCGGACCTGGCGATGGGCCGCCACGCCCAGTACGCCGACGCCACCGTGGCGGAGTTCCGCCGCGCCATCGCCGGACACATCGAGGCCCTCAACGCCGCCACCGCGGGGATCGATCCGGACCGGATGCGGATGCACCTGTGCTGGGGCAACTACGAGTCCCCGCACCACCGCGACGTCGACCTGGGCGACATCGTCGACATCGTCATGACCGGGCGACCCCGCGGGGTACTGATGGAGGCCGCGAACCCCCGCCACGCCCACGAGTGGCAGGTGTTCGAGGACTACTCACTGCCCGCGGACAAGATCCTCGTCCCCGGAGTGATCGACACCTGCAGCAACTACATCGAGCACCCGCAGCTGGTCGCCGAGCGCATCGTGCGCTACGCCCGCACCGTCGGCGTCGAGCGCGTCATTGCCGGCACCGACTGCGGCTTCTCCACCTTCGCCTCGTTCCTGCCCGTACACCCGCGGATCGCCTGGGCCAAGCTCGGCTCCCTGGCCGAGGGAGCCCGCCTGGCCACCGAGCAGCTGCGCTTCCCGCGCGCCCCGCACGGGTCGGCGCGCGCGGTGGAGCTCAGCGCATGAGCAGCCCCGACAGCAGCCCGGGGGCAGGCAGCAGCGCGGCGATGCGGGTGCTGTGCGTCGGCGACGTGGTCGGGGAGGAGGCCGCGGGCTGGCTCGCGGACCGGGTCCCGCAGCTGCGTGACGAGCACGGCCTGGACTGGGTCGTGGTCAACGCCGAGAACTGCGCGGTCACCGGCCCGAACCCGATGGACGGGTTCGGGATGACCGTCGAGGTCGTCGACCAGCTCCTCGACGCCGGCGTGGACGCCATCACCGGCGGCAACCACTCTTGGGACGGCCCGGACGTCGACAAGATCCTCGCCTATCCCCAGGTCGTGCGACCGCTCAACCTCGATGAGGACCGCGGCCAGGGCCTGTTTACCCTGCGCCGCGGCGAGACGACGCTGACGGTGATCAACCTGCTCTCACCCACGGCGGAGCTGCCCGGCATGGCCGCGCCCATGCCGAGACCACTGTGGCCGTCCTGGTGCCAGATCACCGCCGAACACGACCTGCCCGGTGCGGTGGTGATCGACCTGCACGGTGAGTCCCCGTGGGAGAAGGCGTCCTTCGCCGCCGCGATCGACGGCCAGGTCGCCGGCGTGGTCGGCACCCACACCCACGACCCGACCCTGCGCGGGCACCTACTGCCCGGCGGAACCGGATACGTCGCCGAGCTGGGGATGACCGGCCGGCTCGGCCACACCGGCGGCGGTTTCGACCCGATGCACTTCGTCGCGAAGCTACGCGGCGAGGACCACACCGCCCTGCCCGCCTACACCCTCGCCGAAGGCCCGCTGGACCTCGGAGCGGTCGTCCTCGACATCGACGCCACCGGAGCGACCACCGCGGTCACCCGCATCAGCTGACGCGATACCGCCAGGAGGACAGATGACTGGCACCCCCGCCGCATCCTCGCCCGCCCAAGGAGCGACGCGGCGGCGGGTGCTGATCTCCTCCACCATCGGCTCGACGATCGAGTGGTACGACTTCTACCTCTACTCCACCGCGGCCGCGCTCGTACTCGGGCCACTGTTCCTCCCGTCGAGCTCGCCGACCTCGTCGACGCTGGCCGCGTTCGGCACCTACGCCGCCGGGTTCGTCGCCCGCCCGATCGGCGGACTCGTCGCTGGGCACTTCGGCGACCGGATCGGCCGCAAGACCCTGCTCGTGGCCACCGTCGTCCTCATGGGGGCAGCAACAGTCGGGATCGGACTGCTGCCCACCTACGCCCAGATCGGAATCTGGGCACCGATCCTGCTGATCACACTGCGGATCCTGCAAGGCCTCGCGGTCGGTGGCGAGTGGGGCGGCGCGGTCCTGCTCGCCGTGGAACACGCCCCACCCGGGCAACAAGCGTTCTTCGGCAGCTGGCCACAGATGGGCTTCCCCGCCGGCCTGTTCCTCGGCACGGTGGCGTTCAGCGCCGCCGCGACCCTGCCCGACGAGCAGTTCTATGCCTGGGGCTGGCGGCTACCGTTCCTCGTCTCGGTACTGCTGGTCGGCCTCGGCCTGTTCATCCGGCTCCGCCTCGACGACGGGCCGGCCTTCACCCATGCCCGGTCCCGTGGCCAGCTCCTCGGCCGGCCTCTCCTGGTTGCGCTGCGGCGCTACCCTCGGCGGATCGTCGCGGGCAGCGCCGCAGCACTCGGGCACGGCACGATCGTC
Source organism: Pseudonocardia sp. (assembly GCA_030451825.1). Lineage (GTDB taxonomy): Bacteria > Actinomycetota > Actinomycetes > Mycobacteriales > Pseudonocardiaceae > Pseudonocardia. The sequence goes on from JAKDNL010000422.1 coordinate 3,950, forward strand.
ACCCTGTTCACGGTCTGGTTGCTCAGCGTCGCGTCCGGCCCGACCGGGGAGTACCGCAGCACAGCCTTGTTCGCCCTGATGATCGCCGCCGCCGGACAGTGCCTGAGCACCCCGGCGTTCGGGATGCTGTGTGACCGCATCGGGTACCGCCCGGTCATGCTCGCCGGTCTCGCCGCCGCCGTGATCGCGCTAGTTCCCGGGCTGCTGTGGGTACCCGGCGGCAGCCTGGCCGCCGCCGTGGTGACCTTCCCGCTGGCCATGACCATCGGACACGGCGCCGTCTATGCCGGAATCGCCGGGCTGCTGGCCACCAGCTTCCCCACCGAGGTCCGGTTCTCCGCGGTCTCGACCACCTACCAGCTCGGCAGCACCGTCTCCAGCTTCGTTCCGCTGGTCGCTGCCGCGCTGGCCACGACCGCCGGTGGCCTCGGCGTCATCGCAGGGATCGCGCTGTTCGTCGCCGCCGCGGCGGCCGCCGCGATTGTCGTCCTCGCCCGGCCGGCACGCAGCACGGACACGGCGCCGAGTGAAGCCGACATGGGCACGTGACCGCGAGGGTTCAATGACGTCTCACGACCGATCGCGGCGGCGCCGGCGAACAATCAGCCAGCGACGATGCCTCGGCAGTAGATGACGCCCAGCTCGACGTGGTCGATGTCCTGCTCCCGGATCCAGGCCGTGTTCTGCTCCTGCACCCGTTCCGCCGCCGAAGGCTCAAGATCCATGATCAGCCGCCGGATCCCAGTCCCCGTCGCGATCCGCCACCAGTCCTCCGGCGTCTGCAGGGGCAGCGCACTGACCTCGTGCACAACCTCGACCTGCTCGAGGCCCGCTGCCTCCAGGTGTGCCCGCATCACCTCGGCGTCCTCGGTGCGATGCCACGGCACGTCGACATCGAGCCCCGGATGCTCGGCGAGCGCGGCATCGATGAACTGCCCGTAGAGCGGCGAGAAGAACTTCGGGCCGAGCGAGGTCACCGCGACCTGCCCGCCCGGACGCACCGCGTCGCGCATCGCCGCGATGCTCGCCCGGACATCGCTGGCGAAGAAGATCCCGAACACACACGTCGCCGCGTCGAACCGATCGGCGCCGACGTCGAGAGCGTCCATGCTGCCCACCACGAAATCGGCCTGCGATGCACCGGTCTCGGCTGCATGCCCGCGCGCCAGCGCGATCATCTCCTCGGCGATGTCGACCCCGAGCACCGTGCCCTGCGGGCCCACCTGATCCGCGGCGGCCAGCGCAGCTGGACCAGGCCCACACGCGACATCGAGGACCGACTGGCCTGCGCTCAACCCCAGACGCTGCACCGTCTCGGTGGCCGCGTAGCTCCAGAAATCCACCGAGGTCGTGTCGTAGTCGACGGCCGCGGTGTTGTAGGTCATCCGCGGGTTGTAGATCTCAAGACTGGTCATCAGAACCCCTCACAACATCCCACACCACGAAACCGAAGCCGTCCTCCGTGCCGATCTTGGTTCCCGCTCCCTCGAAACCGAGCGGCCTGATGCGCTCGATCAGCTCCTCGGGCTCCCAATACTTCTTCACCACGTCGTACTGGCGGCCATCCCTGAGGCGACGACGCGTCAAAGGGATTGACTCATGCTCGTGAATATGTTCCTCGATGCGCTGTTCCTCCGGTGCGACATCGATGACGATCACATGGCCGCCCGGCGCTAACGCGCCATCGACAGCGCCCCAGAATCGATCGAATCGATCCTCAGGGACGTGCGCGAGCCAGTGCGCGAAGAAGACCGCGTCCCACTCTGTCGGCGGATTCCAGTTGAAAAGGTCTGCATGCACGGTATTGACGTTGCTCAGGCCACGATGGGCGATCTGCTCCAGCATCGGCTTCGACCCGTCGAGGGCCGTCACCGTGCTCGCACGGCTGGCCAGCTACACTGTCCAGTAGCCTGTCCCGCAGGCCATGTCAAGAACGTGACCATCGAGCGGTAGCTCGGACAGCAGCTTAGTGATCTCCCCTTCGACGGGGCGCATGTAGCGGGTGATCCACCGCTGCCAATCCGCTGCCCGCCCGTCGTAGTACTCTTGCTGCCGCAATAAAAGATCGGTGGTGTCCAATACGTCTCCCATCGTGCTGAGTGGATCGGAGAAGAGGCCCCCAGTGATCGGCCGACTGACTCGGTCGGAGCCTCGAAGTTCTAGACTGTCCACCTAGAATTTGCCCTCAGTCAACCCAGTCGCCCGTTTCGGGTAACGAACTTAATAGTCGATCTTTGTTGTCGCTTATTACTTCGCTCGAATGGACCTTGCGCCCGCGGGCTGAAGATCGTGTCTAGCTACAGAGAGTGCGAACACCGATGATCAGCCGATCGGCCACGCACCTCACCCTTCGCAGGGTTGCCCACAAGTCAATTG
>JAKDNL010000423.1 GCA_030451825.1 Pseudonocardia sp.
AGGTGGGTGTGTTCGGGTCGGCCGTGGATGAGGTCAGCAAGGTCTTCCCAGGTCCAGCCGTGCTTGTCGAGCAGTTGTGAGGCCCGGATCTGGGTGGCGAGCCAGCGCACGGACACGTCGTCGCAGACTCGCCAGTCGAGCCGGCTTCTCAGCAGCCACTGAGCGGCCCGCACAGCGAGGGACTGCGGGGCCGGCAGCCGATCACCCTGCCCGGTGGTCGCGGGGTGGGCCGGATCGGCTGCGTTGACACCTGTCGTGGTCGTCGCACACCAGCTCGACTCTGCCTGATCTTCTTCGTGTGGGCCGCGCGGAGCGCGTCGTTCATCCACAGGTTGTACGGAACTGGACTTCATTGGATCTGGGTTACACACCTGCGGGGGGTGGACAAATTCGTTACTCGTGTCGGGAAGGTCGGTGTTTTCTCTGGTCAGAGGCTTGTGCCCGTTGGTCGGGGGGAGGGGTTCGGTGGGGATCCGCAGCTCGTAGACGGGGCTGAGGTTGACCAGGGCCGGGTCGGTCTTCGTAGGGGGTTCGGTTTCGAGGGCGGTGAGGACGTCGTCGGGCAGGGCGATCTGGGCCGCCGGGCCGGCGTGCCCGGCGGTGACGGCGCCGAGCTCGGCGCGGGCGGTGGCCGAGCGGGCCCGGGCGCGGGCGATCGCGGCGTCTTCGGCGGCGACTGCCGCGGTGAGCCGGGCTCGCCGGGTGGCGGCCTCGGTCGCGGTCTCACCGTCGGGGGAGTGCTGCTGGGGGAGCCGGCAGCCGGGCACGATCTCCCACAGCAGGCCCTCGGTACGCAGCCATGCCACCGCGCGCCGCACGGTGCGGGTGCTGCAGCCGACCGCGGCGGCGAGCTCCTCCTGAGTGGCCCAGGTCAGCGGGCGGGTGTCGCGGTCCGCGGCGCAGGCGAGCAGGTTCGCGATCCGCCACCACCGCCGCCGCTTGGCGTTGTAGACGAACCCGACTCCCGCGGCCGAGTTCGGACCGGTCTGGGCGCGGATCCGGGCCTCCACATGATCGAGCCACACCCGGGCCGAGTCCGCTGAGCGGGTGGCGTCGGGGGCGGGGGGACGACGTAGCACCGTGCCGGCCAGCTGCATCCGGGCCGGGACCGCGATGTGGCGTAGCACTTCCCACCGGACACCCGACTCCACCAGTAGCCGGTCGATCGGGTGCAGCTCGTCGTACTCGGCCGCGGCGGCCAGCACCGCCTCCACCACCGGGTCGAACACCAACTCCGGCGCCACCGCCTCCCCGTCGGCGACGAGACGAGAGGTGATCGCCGCGGTGCCCCCGGCCAGGTGCCAGCACTGGTCACACACCACCAGCTCGGCGCAGTCCCACAGTGCCGCACCCTCTACCGACGGGGACCGCCGCCGCCCGTAGCGACGCCCACACGCCACACACTCGCCAGCTGAGCGTCTTCCAGCAGTGCAGGGCACCTCCTCAGCAAGGCGGGGATTCTCGACAGTGGTCACGCGAGGACCACCTTCGGCGGCCGCGGGCTGGCGAGTGTTCGTCGCGACCACCCCGCCTGGGTGGCACCGGCCGTCCTCGCCTGCCGAACGGCTATGACCCGACGGCCGCCACTGCGGCCAGGGCCACGACCGGAGTGGCGAAGCCCGCATCGGCGGAACAGAGATCGACGCGGTACTTGTAGTGCTTCGCTGACGCGGCGGACAGCGGCGTCGGAAGTGGCGGCGAGGGTGACTGGACCCTCGCCGCACCGGCTGTTGGATCGCTCATGGCCGATCCGAGAACGGGTTTTGCACGACGGACACCAGTGACGACCGGTACTCGGCGAGGGGCTGCCGTGTCGGTCTCGCGCTAGTGCCCGCCCAGGGGGTAACCTGAGCATGCGAAAGCGCCCTTCCTGCGGAGGACGGGTATCGCCTCGGCTGGTAACCGAGGCACTTGCGTCTGCCGGGTGCCTGCCCGACCGACGTGAACTTGAACGAGGCGGTCCCTACGGGGGCCGCCTCGTTATCGTTATGAAGCCCGAGTCAGAGGCAGCTCCGTCTGGTCGTCTTGGGTCTGCGGTTCGCACTCCGCCGGGGCGGGGCGTCCGAGGTACTCGGCCACAGCACGGGTCACGATCGCGGTCACCGGCAGGTTGTCGCGCCGCGCGATCGCGGCCGCCTCCTCCGCGAACTCGCGCGGCAGGTAGACCATCGTCGGCTTCCTGTCGCCCTTGGACTTGCGCCCTGGCTTCCCGCCAGTCGAACGCACGCTCTCCATGGCGCAAGTTCTACCACTCCTGATCTTCGCTGAGGAGACGGCGCGCCGATTCGGTTTCGGAAATCTGCGGCCGGTCGCCTGCACCGGCGCGCGTCAATGATTTGTTGACAGTGGAAGGTGCGACCGACCGGTTGGCCTCTCGGGGAGATTGACCGATGTCATCAACGGCTGCGCCTCATGTAAGGGCGCCGGCAGGTCGGTGCAGCTCGGGGTGTCGTGTCCACCAGCTTGTGAACGGCTCCGCGGTCTCCCTCGCCGCGTCTCGTGTACGCGCGTAGTCATCAATCCGGTCGGCGGCGAGCAGCTCGGCGCCCAGGAACTGGCCGTGCTCGTCGTAGTGCATGTCGATGACCTGTGCGTTGTCGAGGATTCCAAAAGTCCCGCTCGATGAGCCCGCTCGGGACCCGGTGTTCCCCTCGCCGCAACACGCGGATGTCTTCAACGGTGTGCCAAAGACCGTGCGAACCAGCTATTGACCTGCGGATTCTCACCGCGTGAGGGCGAGGTACTCGCGGGCGACACGGGCGAGAACCTCGCGCGCGGCGGAGCCGTACACAGCGAGCCTGCGAAGCCGTGCGAGGCGTGCGATGTGCGAGTCGACGGTGGCCCGGTCGGTGACGAGCGCATTCCCCGCCGTGGTGCCCACGAGGACGCTGTCCTCGTCGTACAGGTCGAATCCGTTGGGCGGGTAGTCGATCGCGGCCCCTGCCGCGACGATGCGGGGGATGACGCCGATCGTCCAGTGCGGGCGCTCGCCGATGAGGCGGGCGATGTGCTCGCACTGCTCGATCATCGCCGCGGCGCCGGCGGGGCCCCAGCAGAGGGCGCCCTCGGTGACGACCTGCGTGGCAGGTCGGGTGGCGCGGTGTGCCTCGCGGGCGGCCCGCTCGAGGAGCCACTCGGCGCGGAGCGCGGGGTCTGGCGGGGTGGGCCCTGAGTCGGCGATCGACTCGCGGTAGCCGAGCGTCTGGAGCATGGCGGGGACCATTGCCGGGTGGAAGGTGGCGAGGTGCCCGGATCGGGCCTCGCGTTCCCGGATGCGTTGCTGGACGCGCGGCGATCCGGACTGCAGCGCGATCCTGAGCGGGGAGTGCGCGGCCCGCTCCTGGCTGAGCTGCAGGGCGAGGCCGATGGCGCGCCGCCGGTCCTGCCGCGGTGCGCGGAGCTGCCACGCGATCCGGCCGGCGTCCATCGGGGTGGGGGTCAGCCCGCCCGCGAGGTCGCCGCCCTTCTCGATCCGGGAGATCTTGCTCTGCGAGAAGCCGACGCCGAGGGCGGTCGCGAGGGCGGTCCCGGATACGGCGCGGTCGACCCGGAGCTGGCGCATCAGCTGCGCCAGCTCACGGGCCGGCGTCCGCGGGGTGCTCTCGTTCACTTCAAGCGACCTGTCGCGCCCGGCTGTACTCGGGGTGGGCGTTCCACCAGTCGGTGAACGGGACCGCGCGACCCCAGGCGAGGTCCCGGACCGCGATCAGCGCGGCGCTCTCGCGGCCGTCGACGACCTCCGCCCCGGCGTGCCGACCAGCGGCATCGTAGTAGGTGAGCACCACGTGCTCGTTGTCCACGACGAAGAAGTCCCCGACGAGCTGGTCCAGGCGGGACTCGTCGGTGACCTGCAGGATCCGGACGTCCTCGCCCGCGGCGACGTTGTCCGGGTAGCCCCAGGTGCAGGAGTACCGCTCGTAGTCGGTGAGCGGGTCCCGGACGAGGCGGACACGCCGCCACCGCTTGTGGCCGTCGGTGTCGGATCGCAGGGTCGCGAGCCACCCGGACTTGTCGACGGTCGGCCCGGTGGCTTTCGGGTCGGTGAGGAACCGGCGGTAGTCCTCGCCGTCGGAGTCCGCGTTGTAGTAGGGCAGCGTCTCCACCCGCGTCAGGTCGAAGGTGTGGCGTTCTCGCAGGTAGGTAGCCATCTCGGCCAGATTCATCACAGACGGGACTCCTTGATCAGTTCGGGGGACACGATGACGGCCATCTCGCGGGTACCGCCTCGACGGAACCACCCGAGCCAGCGCGGGAGACCGAGCTGGCTGAGCAGGTCAGCCGGGGCGACGTAGCCGCGGACGAGGTACTGGCCGGTGTCGAGCTCGTGAAGCTCGGGACAGTCGAGGCCGTTGGCGCATTCGCTGTAGACCGTGCGGACGATCAGCATGGGCTTCCCCTCCCATAGTCCGGACGTGCTGGCAGGGGAAGTGTCCACGCCTCCTTCGTGTCTAGTCAACGTGGCCCGTGCATAACTCGGCTTGCACTATGCACGGATATTGATGCATAGTTCACGAGGTAGTCAACCCACTCCTCCTCCGTGCCGGACTTCCCCCCGGCATTGAGGGGCGTGCGTCGTAAGGCCTGAGGTGGTCGTCCCTCCCGGTGACAGCCACCCCGGTCTCCCGACCCGTGTGGGGGGTCCCAGCGGGTGTGTCACCACCCGCTGGGACCTGCGGATCGAACTTTTCTCCGGCTTGAGGACAAGAAGGGCCCGACCCATGCCAACTATCCCGCAACGACCAAGCGATTCGTCCCCCGCCGTGCAGATGACGTGCGCATCGGACGGTCTGCGGCACGACGTCGTCGACGAGGAGGTCGCCCGCGGTTTCGTCGTGGGACGCTACGAGGCGGCGTGCGGCGCTGGCGTTCTCGCGACATCACTGACCGAACCGCCCGGCCGGGGATGCCCACGTTGTGCCGCGGTGTCGGTCCCGCTGCCCGTGTCTTCGCAGTTGGTGGGCTCTCGGGCGATGCGCCGCGCGGTGGCGATGTGGCAGCGGTGCTGCTGCGGTGCGGCCAGCGCGCCCCCGATGCGAGGGGTGTCGCGGTGAACGATCGGCGGTTGTTGATGAACGCGATCGGGGTGGTGTGCGCGCTGGGGTGCGCGTGCAGCATCTGGTCGTCGCTGGACGGGGTGCTGGTGACCGTGACCGTGGTGGGCGGCGCGGCCACCGCTGGGACGGCCTTGGTGCGGCGTGAGCTGCGAATCCGGCGGCGGGTCTGCGACGTCGACGGGCTGCGATACGCGGTGGCGGCGACGCCCGGCAGCGCTGGTTCAGCCGAGGAGGCGGCGTGATGGGAGAGCCGACCACCGGTGCGCTGGAGCGTTGGCTCAGCCCCAGTGTCGAGGGCGACCGCAACGGCCACATGGTCGATCAGGCCGACGTGGTGCGCAGCGGCGCGGCGTCCTCGCCGGAGTTGGTCGAGATGCGCGGGGAGTTGGAGTTGCTGCGGGGCAAGGCTGAGCTACAGCGCGATCCCGCATGGCTCGATGTTCTGTCGCCGCGGGAGGAGAAGCGGGAACGGGCGGCGGCGGAGAAGGTCCGCGGGATGCGCCGCGATCAGCAGGTCTCGGTGGCCACGGCCACGGTGCGTCTGGCCGGGCGGGAGCGCCGCGCTGATCAGCGTCTGGCGGGGGTGGAGCTGTCCGAGCGGCTGTGGCAGCGCCGCGCGCTGGCCCGCCGCACCCGGCTGCTCGACCCGACCGCCCGGCTCGCCTCGGTGCAGCGGATCCATGTAGTCACCACCACGGCGCTGGTGGCGTTGGCCATCGCAGGGATCGCCTGGACCTCGGTGGGAGTGCACGACGCCCTGGTCGGGCCGGACGGCACGACGCTGGCGTACGTGGTGGAGCCGCTGTTCTCCCTGCCACTGCTGGTGATCATGCTGGTGCAGGCGGTCGCGGCGCAGTGGGGCCGCCGGTTCCCGGCCCCGGAGCACCGCGGGAAGGTCTACGCGCTGGAAGCGGCGCTGCTGGGCGCCACGATGCTGGTCAACACCTCGAGCGTGTTGCCGGTGCTGGGGGAGTGGATCGACACCACCACGCTGCTGGCGCACCTCACCCCGCCGGCCCTCATCGTGGTGGCCGTCGTGCTGCAGCCGATGATCGCCGCGTTCCTGGCCGGGATCCTCGCCGACGCACACGTCGACGCGGGTGACGCGGACGGGCGGCGGTTGGAGGCCGAGACCGTGGACACGCTGAGGCTGGTCGGGAAGGTCCGAGCGGCGATCAAGAGCGGCGACCTCGCGGTCCGTGACGACACCGGGCGGCCCTCGACCGAGGCGATCCGCCGCTACTTCGGGTGTGAGAAGCGGCGGGC
>JAKDNL010000424.1 GCA_030451825.1 Pseudonocardia sp.
TTCGCGAGCGGCCGTGCCCCCAGGGCCGCGGTCACCTGGGCCGCGACCCGGAGGGCGTCGGCGGCGTCGCGGCGCAGGCGCGGGGCGCCCGCCGCGTCCGCGTCCCGGGCCAGCAGGATCGAGGCCTCGGCCCGGCGGAACCGGGCGTGCGCCTGCCGGTACTCGTCGCCGTACCCGAACGCCTCGACCACCGCCGTCCAGGACCCCGGGTCGGGGGTGCCGCGTACCCGGGTCAGCTCCGCCTCGGCCCAGCGCAGCCAGGCCCGGCCCTCCGGTCCGACCTCGGTACCGCGGGGGAGGCCGAGCCGGGCCACCTCCCGCGCGGACCGCACCAGCGCCTCCGCCTCGGCCGCGGTGTCCGCCACATCCGCCACATCCGCCGCGTCCGGCGCTCCGAGGTCCGGCACCGGAGCGTCCGACCCCTCCGTGATCGCGTCGGCGCGCGCCGCGACGCCGAACGCGCTGAGCACCAGCTCTCCCATGTGGTGGGGGACCTCCCGCCGGAGACCTTGCAGGGCGTCGTCGACCCGCCGGGCCGCGACGTCGGGCTCCCCGCGCCAGAGCGCCGACTCGGCCCCGGCCTGGCCGAGCATCAGGATCGTCTGGTCGTAGACCGGGCCGTCGGCGAGCAGCGCGGTGACCCGGCGTTCCGCGTCGTCCAGCTCGCCGCGGGCGACGGTGACCAGGAGCCCAGCGGCGGCGAGCAGGCCGGACACGCCGGCCGAGACGGCCACGTCCACCGACCGGGCGGCGCTCTCGGCGCCGGCCCAGTCGCCGTGCTGGAACGCGACCCGCACGAGGCCGACCTGGTGGTCCAAGCCGTAGCCGCTCCAGCTGATGCTGCCGGCCGCGGCGCGGCGCACCCCGGCCCGGAACTCGTCCCGGGCGGCGTCGAGCAGCCCCTCCTCCAGGAACGAGACGCCGCGGTTCCACAGCGTGCGCAGCTCCACCACCGCGTTGCCGGACTCGGCCGCGAGCTGCGCGGCGTCCGCGAGAAGTTCCCGCGACCGCGCGGGCTCACCGTCGAGCTGGGCGCCGAACGCGAGGGTGAGCAACGCGTCGGCCCGGGCACCGAGCAGGTCGCGCCGCTCGGCGTCACCGTCCGGCCCGGGGGCGGTGCGGTCCAGCCCGCCCAGGGCGATCGAGAGCGCGAGGTCGGCGTGTCGCCGCGCCGGTTCGTGCAGGTCGGCCCGCAGCACGGCACGGGCCAGCACGGCGTGCGCCCAGGCCCGGTCCGCGCAGGGCGGGATGTCGTCGAGCAGGGCCACCGCCTCGGTCGCCGCGGTGATCGCGGCCTGTAGCCCGCCACCGGTGTCGAGCAGGCGCAGGGCGTACTGGCGGCGGGCGTCGGCGCGTACCCCCGGTCCGTCGTGTTCGTCGGCCAGCTGCACCGCGCGCTGCCCGAGCGCCACACCGCGCTCCGGATCGCCGGACGCGCTCGCCGCCCACGCCGCTTCCCTGGCCAGCACGCTCTCCGCGATCCCGGCCACCCGCTCCGGATCGTCCACCGCGGGCCACAGCTCCAGGGCCCGCTCGGCGTGCAGCAGGGTCTCGGCCGGGCCGTGCCGGCGGTCGGCCTCGCGGGCCGCGCGTACCGAGGCGGCCAGCGCGCGCGGTAGGTCGTGCGCGGCCAGCGCGTGCCGGGCCAGCTCGGCCGCGACGCCCGGCTCGTCGCCGCGGGCGGCGAGCAGCTCGGCCAGCCGCGCGTGCAACCGGCTGCGCTCGCCGGGCAGCAGGTCGTCGTGCACCGCCTCCCGCAGCAGCGCGTGCCGGAACGCGTACGCGTCACCGTCCGGGACCAGGACGTGGTGTGCGACCGCCTCCCGCAGGCCCTGCTCCAGCTCGTCGGTGCTCAGTCCGGAGACCTCGCCGAGCAGCGTGTGCCGGATCCGACGATCAGCCACCGACACGACCCGCAGCAGCGACCGGGCCGGTTCGGAGAGCCGCTCGGTGCGGGCGAGCAGCACCTCGGCCAGGCCGTCCGGCAGCCCGTCAGAGCAGGCCGCGACCATCTCCTCGGCGAAGAACGCGTTGCCCTCGCAACGCGCGGCGATCCGGGCCATGACGTGCTCGTCGGTGCCCTCGGACGCCAGCGCGCGCACCAGCTCGAGGGTGTCGTGGCGGTCGAGCGGGGCGAGCTCCAGGCGGGTGAGGGCGGGCAGCCGCACCAGCTCGGCCAGCACCGCGCGCAGCGGATGGCGGCGGTGCAGGTCGTCGGCGCGGTAGGTGGCGAGCACGAGTAGCCGCTGCGTCCCGAGCCGGGACAGCAGGAACGTGACGAGCTCGCGGCTGGAGCGGTCCGCCCAGTGCAGGTCCTCGAGCACCAGCAGCACCGGGGAGGCGAGAGCGGCCTCGGTCAGCGCCGAGAGAACCGCCTCGAACACCTGCAGGCGGGCCAGTTCGCGGTCCGTCGGGCCGGCCGCGTCGTCCGGAGTCGAGCCCGGGACCAGCCGGCGCAGTGCCGCGCGGGAGTCCACCAGGTCCGGTGTGGACTCCCGGAGCGCGGCCAGCACCTCGGTGAACGGGAGATAGGGCAGTGACGCCTCGCCGACGTCGAGACAGCGGCCGATCAGGACCCGGGTGCCCACGGCCGCGGCCTCCGCGGCGAGTTCGGTGACCAGCCGGGACTTGCCGACCCCGGCGTCACCGGAGAGCAGCACCGCGGCCGCCCGGCCCTCGCGCGCCCGGCCCAGGACGGCCGTCAGTTCTGCCCGCTCGGCGTCCCGCCCGACCAGGCCGACATCCGACTCCGGTCTCGGCACGGCGTCATCGTGGCACGCGGCACCGACAGTTCCGGAGGCGTTTTCCGGTAGCCCGGCCGGGTCGCGACGGCCGGGTCGCAACTCAGGCGCAGCGGTCGTCGCCGATGAGGGTGACCCGGGTGCCCGTGGCTGCCGTGCCGCCGTCCCCACCCTGCCGCCGGCGTCGTCCGCCGCGGCGGGACCGGACGGCGAGCCGGGCCAGCCGGAACCGCTCCGCCTCGGCGGTGTAACGGCGTCGCCGATCGGCGGCCAGGGCCATCAGGGAGTCCATCGGGATCTCGTTCATCAGCATGGATCCAGCGTCGGGCTGAGGGCCCACCACAGGCATCGGACGATCACGTCGTCCGGAGGGCCCGGACGCGCGACGTCAGGGCCCCGCCGGGGGTAAGGGGCCCTCAGTGCCGAGGCTCGTTCCCGACTCCTCCGGGTGGCGGAATCAGCCGGCGAGCGTGGGCAGCACGTCCTCGCGGACGACGCAGCCGTGCGCGAGCTCGAGGACCGAGCGCTCGTCCCGGTCGGCGTCGCGCGGCCGCCGGTGCACCCGGCCCCGGCGCAGGTCACGCATGTCGTGGTGCAGCACGACCACCGACGGGTCGCAGCGGCGGATCGCACCGATCACCGCCTCGACGCCGTCCCCGGCCATGCCGCCCAGGACGACGAGCTCGGTACGTGTGCGGTCCTCGGGACTGTCTCCGGGACCCGGTTGCGGGCTCGGATCGGTCATCGCTGCCTCCGGGGAGAACGGGTGCGGTACCGGTGTAGGCTAAACGAAAATGATTATCGTGTTTAGAGGAGGGGTCACGTGGCACGTACCACCGACGTCCGCCCGATCGTGAAGATGCGGTCGACCGCGGGCACCGGCACCACCTACGTCACCCGCAAGAACCGGCGCAACGACCCGGATCGGCTGGTCCTGCGCAAGTACGACCCGAAGATCCGCCGTCACGTCGACTTCCGGGAGGAGAGATAGCAATGCCGCCGAACCGCAAGGCCGAGCGCACTCCCCGGCGCAAGGCCAACCCGCTGCACGCCCGCCGGATCGCCGAGGTGGATTGGAAGGCAGTCGGGACGGGGGCGAGCGCGTGTCGCGTCGCTGCGAGCTGACCGGGCGGGAGCCCGGCTTCGGCAGGAACGTGTCGCACTCGAACCGGCGCACGTCGCGAAGGTTCGACCCGAACGTTCAGTGCAAGCGCTTCTGGCTGGCCGAGGAGAACCGGTGGGTGCGGCTGCGCCTGTCGGCGAAGGGGATCAAGACGGTGGACCGGATCGGCGTCTCCGCCGCCGTGGCCCGGATCCGGCGAGCGGGCGGCCGCGGCGGCCGAGCTGCGGCGCCAGCCGCGCGATGCCAGCCGCACCCGGATCCGCAACCGGGACTCGACCGACGGCCGTCCGCGCGGGCACCTGCGCAAGTTCGGCGTCTCCCGGGTGCGGCCGCGCGAGCTCGCGCACGCCGGCGCGCTGCCGGGAGTCACCAAGTCGTCCTGGTGATCGTCGGGGCCCGCGTCGCATAGCATCACGGCGTGGGCCCTGACCAGGGACGACGACGTTCGCCGGACCCCTTTCCGGGGGCGGCGACCCGTTGTGTAGAGTTATTCAGGTCCGCCTGGGAGAGCGTCAAGCCCCTCCCGGGTGCGATAATGCCGCCCCCTTAGCTCAGTCGGCAGAGCGTCTCCATGGTAAGGAGAAGGTCTACGGTTCGATTCCGTAAGGGGGCTCTGTCGAGGCGTCGTCCGGATTTGGGCGTGACGAGCTTCGCATGGCGGTGTAGCTCAGGTGGCAGAGCAAACGGCTCATAATCGTTGTGTCGCCGGTTCAAGTCCGGCCACCGCTACCACACCGACGAAGTCACGAAGTATCTGCTGGGAGGCACCCGCGATGGCCAAGGCCACAGACGTTCGGCCGAAGATCACTCTGGCCTGCGAGGAGTGCAAGCACCGGAACTACATCACCAAGAAGAACCGGCGCAACGACCCCGACCGCCTCGAGGTCAAGAAGTTCTGCGCGAACTGCGGCACCCACCGGGCCCACCGCGAGACCCGCTGAGCGCAGCTTGCGTAGCGGAAGTCGGTGCTGAGGGTGCCCGACGCCTCCTGGGTCGGCCGGGCGCTCGAGGCCGCCGGCCCCTACGAGGTCGGGCGGGAGAAGATCCGCGAGTTCGCCGGCGCGATCGGTGACGACTCTGCGGTGTCCCACGATGTCGAGGCCGCCCGCGCGGCCGGTCATCGCGATCTCGTCGCCCCGCCGACGTTCAGCGTGTGCTTCACGATGCCGGTCATCGAGGGGTTCCTGCGGAACCCTGCGTTCGGCTGGGACTACACCCGCATGGTCCACGGTGACCAGCGCATCTCGTTCACCCGGCCGATCGTCGCCGGCGACGAGCTGACCACGGTCGTGCACGTCGACGAACTGCGCACACGCGCCGGCAACCACATGCTGACACTGCGGTGCGAGGTCGCCGACGCGGCCGGTGAGCCGGTGGCCACCACGCACGCGCTGCTGGTGACCCAGGCCGGGGAGGGCCCGGAATGAGCGTTCCCGTCGCCGCCGGGGACGAGCTGACCCCGCTGCGGGTGCACCTGACACGGGCCGACCTGGTCCGCTACGCCGGTGCCTCCGGCGACCTGAACCCGATCCACTGGAGCGACCGCGTCGCGACCGGCGCCGGCCTGCCCGGGGTGATCGCGCACGGGATGCTGACGATGGCCCTGGCCGGGCGGCTGCTCACCTCCTGGACCGGCGACCCGTCGTCGGTGCGCAGCTACGGCACCCGCTTCACCCGCCCGGTCGTGGTCCCGGACGACGACACCGGCGCGCTGGTCGAGCTGACCGGCACGGTCTCGGACGTGCGCGAGGAGGACGGCCTCCGGATTGCGACGGTGGATCTGGCTGCGCGTTTCGACGGCAGGACGGTGCTCGGGCGCGCCCGGGCCGAGGTCGTACTGCGGTCCTGATCGGGGGAACGCCCACCCCGTCGAACGTTCCGGACGGCCCGGCCGCCGCACTCCGGCGCGTCCGGCTTGCCCACCCGCCGCCCCGGGTCGATGCTTCCCGGCGCAGAATGACCGTTACCGGAGAGGAGCACGGCGTGAAGTTCGGCAAGCTCGTGGACAAGGCCTGGGAAGACAAGACGGCCGCGGAGATCCTGCAGGCTCCGCCGTCGGCGCTCGAGGGGCTCACGGAGAAGCACGACGAGCAGCTCGCCGCGCTCGGCATCAAGACCGTCGGCGACCTGGGTTCCTGGAAGTACGCGCGCCGTGCGGCCGCGCTGGCCGACCTGGCCGACACCGACAAGTGACACCGCCGCGCGGGGTCCGGGTCCGCCCGGGCCCCGCGCACCGGCGCCGAACCCGAGTGGGTGGGGGCGCGTTGTCGGACCCCGCAAGGGGGTGCCGTACACTCGACAGGCCGGGTGCACCGGTAGTTATCGGTGCGCCCGTCCCGTGACCGTCGTGATCGTTCTCGACGGTCGGGGACACGTAGGGGTGTAGCTCAATTGGCAGAGCAGCGGTCTCCAAAACCGCAGGTTGCAGGTTCAAGTCCTGTCACCCCTGC